>CALYQE010000060.1 GCA_945281075.1 uncultured Lactobacillus sp.
TAGGCTAACTTTAAGCTTGAAGTAGCCTGGTTCATCCTTGAATTCATAGCCATTAGGCGTTAACTGCATAATATGCGGCCTGGCTTTGACCTCTTCTTGACCGATAATTACAGCCTGATTAGCTGCCGGAAATTCAACTTGTGGAGAGCGACTAATAACCTCGACCGTTTTGCGCCCCTCAAACTCATAAGGATCAGTATTAAATACAAGCACATCATGGTCAGTCAGCTCCAAGCGTTGAGCCAACCGCTTTTTAACGTAGTTTTCAACACCTTCGGCGATTTCTGTGGCCTGTTTAATGCGCTGGTTCAGGTCAACTGCTACATTATCCGTTACACTACCGCCCAGCGTGTCATGCGGTTGCAATTCAAACAATAATTTCCACAACTTAATCACAATTCCATTAGAAATCGGAATACCGGCAAACTTTGCGATCAGCATTAACGGTTCCACACGCCGCGTAATCATTTGCTCAAGTTCAAAATTGCTGCGCTTGTTGCGTGAGCGCACGGAAGAAATAGTCCGGTGCACCCGCGAATAAGTCGGGTATCTTAGTTCGCCCTGAAATTCGGGGAGTTTCTTGGTTCGCAGCTTGGCCATAAATTCAGGGTAGGTGCTAATAACCACATCGTGTTTTGAATATTGGTTAACTTTTTTCAGCGTGGCGGAAATGTCTTGAATAATGTTCATTTGATCAATTCCGGAAGGAACTAACACTTCTTCGTTATTGCCATTTAAGGCTTCAAATTCAATCCCCTGATCCAAGCGATTTTGCACAAAGTCCTGCAGGTTCCGCTTTGATTCCAAGTCAATTTGTCCCGTGTAATAGCCGAGTGGAAAGTTAGCCGCAAAAACGGCCTTTCCGCCTAACGCCTTCCACTTGAAATAAACCGAATTTGTCTGGCGCTTGAAGTTAGTACCCCGCCAAGACAGAAAATCATGAATCCCCACTTGATTTAAAATCATTGGTAAATTGGCATTAAAACCAAAAGTGTCGGGTAAATAGCCTAACATCATTGGTTCGCCGTAGTTTTCCCTAGCGTCAATGATGCCGATAATCAAATTACGCAAAAGCGATTCCGTGTTCGGAATTAAAGCATCG
Organism: uncultured Lactobacillus sp.; assembly: GCA_945281075.1. Classification (GTDB taxonomy): domain Bacteria; phylum Bacillota; class Bacilli; order Lactobacillales; family Lactobacillaceae; genus Lactobacillus. Next base: position 1,103 of record CALYQE010000060.1, read on the forward strand.
GTTTGCGTGTACCACGGGCCAATATAGAGCTGCTTGCGATTGACCAAGCGCTTAATGCGTTCTTTAGCTTCAGGATGAATTTCAACATAATCATCCACAATTGACATCTGTCCGTCTAAAGTAAAATTAGCCTCAGGGTGTTCTTCAAGTTCATCGAGGACTTGCGTAAACAACTGATCGCTTAAGACCTGCGCGTCTTGAGTAGTGAAATACCATTCACGATCCCAATGAGTGTGATTGACAAAATATGCTTTAACCATAGTTTCTCCTAAAATTCAAAATAAACTGTAATAAATTGTGCATGATCAACTTCCGGCAACTCGACTTTAGCCTCACGAACTGATAAGGTTTGCGTCACTTCTGCGGTTAGATCAACTAGCTGAACCAAACGGGGCGTATGAACAAAAGTAATGCTATCTTTAACGCGATGAAATTTCGGGTTATACAGTCTAACCAGATAACCTTGTTTGTGCGGCATTTTTTGAATCGTGCTAACCGTCAACTGCTGACTCGTATTAAATAAGCTGACTTCTTGAGGCGCATCGCCAACAACCGGATTAAGCGGAAAAGTTAATCTTCCGTTCAAAAATTCGCCGTATTCGTAGACTTGCAGCGGTGTCAGATATTCTTTTACGGCATTAGCAAGATCAGTTTGGTCATATTCCGTTTGAGCAAAAAGCAGGCCAAAGTCGAAGGTCAGCATTTTATTAAGCTGAGCTGCCGGCGTCGAAACCGTTTCGTCCCCCGAAGCCCGTCCCGGCCGATAGAGCAAATCTTTTTTGCCCAGCATGCCGTAGGTTCGAAATAGCGTTAATCTAATTGTCGCGTTATTTTCTCCCACGCTCTCATACTCACGCACGCCTTGCGGGGCAATCGCCACGCAGCGCTCAGAGCCAGACAGAGCTACAAAGCTTTGCATTGGGTTGATTGCAATCGGCTTTTCTTGCCATTGAGCCGGATCTTTTGCCCATTGCGCCAGTTCTTTTTCTTTGACTAGCGGTCTCTTAACGGTACCAAACTGAATATCAGCAATACTTGAGTTCGTGATGATTTCACTAGCAAAATTAACGCACAGACGGTGACTTTTTGGGGCACGATTGTCAACTTTTACTTTAAAGTCAATCATTTTACTGGCCTTTGCCAAAGTCACAATCAATTGCACCGGCATCTTCGTGTCTTTTATACCTCGAGCCCGACCTGCTAAGTCATGCGGAACTAGAAAATCATAATCAATGATGAGCTGCTCTTTTAATTTTCCGCGCATTACGGTTGTGTGATATTTTTGCTGGGTTGAATAAACATGCAGATCCTTTTTGGCAGGAGAATAATTGTATGAATCACCATCATCGCCGTTTTCCTCAATTATGGCCTGGCGCCGATATAAATAATTATTCAGCTCATCAAGGATATTCAGGCTGCCGTCCTCATTAACCGTAATCCGATAAAAATCATTGGCGATTTCGTTAGCAGATACCGGGGCAGTGAGCTCGAGCTTTTGGTCTTTTTCTGGAATCAGTTCAAATTGACGGTAGCCAAAGGCCGGCAACTGGGTAAATTCAATCTCTGCTTTAACTTCATAAACTTTTGCCGGCAGATAGATTTTTTGGCCGGGATCAAGCTGAATCGTCGCCCCCTTAATTAACTCGGTAACATCCTTGATCGCGGTAATTTCATATTGCAGGCTATTCCCATCAGTGTCTTGCAGGCTAAAGCAGCGACTAGGACTGTAAAAAGTTTGACTAACAATGCCGCTACGCTTATTAGGCAAAGTGTTAAAGACGGTCAGTGTTAGTGGCTGCTTAATCGGCTTGATCCGTGTCGTCAGTTCCCTCATGGTCAATTCAATCAAAGTGCTTGCTAGGTCTTGGACTTCCTGATAACGCATTCTAATCTGGTCATTGACCTCATCTGATACGCAATTTCCCATTGAATCATGGGCAGCATTTTTAAACATCTTTTTCCAGATATCCTCAACGGTTTTTTCGGGGTAATCCTGGCCAAAGTAGCTGCCAAGAGCGAGAATCGGTTCCATAATATTACTCAAGTAGTTTTGTAATTTGGTATTCAGCTGCTTGAGATCAGCACGGGACGAAGTAATCGACTTGTGAACACGCATATCCTTTCCACTGTCCTGCTCGCCGGTCAGTCTAATTAAAGCTGGTTTCTCCGCGCGAACACTGGCAACATAGTCTTCTAATGACCCCACCTTGAAAGTAAAGTGATTTTGATTGGCCTGATTAAGCTTGGTCAAAAATTGTGGTAGGTCAAATCTAATTGGCGCCATATCCGAGCCATTAGGAAAAAGAAGGTTATTCGTTGTAGCTTGCTCAACAATCGTCTTAAATGGTTCTTCTGTCATTAGCTGTTTGAGCTTAGTTTCATCAACTACCCCACCAACAAAATAGCCACAGGCCATCCGAAAAACAGTCACTTCCGAACCGTCTTCACCTTGCCAGATAAATTCTGATTGCCGAGCCGTTGCTAAGGAAAAGCCGCGGTATAAAACGGCATCGTTCAAGTGAAAGCCGCGAAAAATTTGCGGCATGCTCGATTCTTGTCCAAAAGAATCTGGAACATAGGCAATTTTCATGTGTTCGCCCAAGCGGTCGCTTTCCTGGATCCCAATGCGCAAATTATTAATAATGCTTTCGCCGGAAACCATAAATTGGTCGGTTTGGGTATACCACGGGCCAAGAATCAACTTTTTTCCCTTGACCAGTTTTTTCACGAGCGCAGTATCTTGCGGACGCCACTTCAAGTAGTCCTCGATTAATGATGCTTGTCCATCCAATAAAAAAGACTTGAATTCGCCCCCCTTTTCCAAATAAGTAAGCACATCTTTCAGATCTTTTAATAAATAGACTTTCGCTTTTGAAGAGGTGAAAAACCACTCTCGATCCCAATGTGTGTGCGGGACAACGTATACTGTTTTTATCATTTGTTCTCCTATAAAGAAAAAACTATAGCGAGAAGTTGTTAAGTTAATTCCCAAGCTATAGTTTTCGGTTTCATATTATTGAATGTTCAATTCGATCTCGTCATCGCTCATTGACTCTTCACCAGTCGAATCTTTATCAGTAAAGTCGGCAATTAAAGGTGCAACGATCGCGATAAACAAGGCACAAACCAGGATACCTGCTAGGTAAGCAACAATGTTGTCAGCAGTCAGGATGCCAGGTAAACCGCCTAGAGGAGGGATATGAGATTTAACGCCTAAAAATGCAGCAGTGGCTGAACCGAGTGCGCCGCCGATCACGTTAACGATAATTAGCTGTGGCGCCTTCATCATGAAAGGAATAGCTCCTTCCGTGATTCCAAACGTTCCCATAATTAGGTTGTTGTGACCCATTTCCAGTAGTTCCGGTGAAAAACGCTTCTTTGGCCAAATAAAACTCATGATTGCATATCCCATTGGAATTGCACAGATGGCAACGTTAGTATACAGACATGGTTGATAGATTCCTTCAATAAAGAAGAAGTTGCCTACGCCCCAAGCAGCCTTATTAACAGGGCCGCCAAGGTCAACACCGATCATGCCACCCATGATTGCGGCTAAGAGAATGGCATTTGTCTTTTGTTCAACCATGAATTTAACCCATGAGGTTAAACCATTATTCAACCATGCCAGTGGTGGCGTTAAAACCACACCGACAAATAGCGCGACCGAACCAACTGTTAACAGCGGCATCACAATCAATTCAATTGCTGAATTCCATTTTTCAGGCACCTTGATCTTACGGCACCAACGGGCAACATAACCGGCAATCAACCCGGCAGCAATTGCTCCAATGAAACCTAGCTGATTATTTGTTGCCAGCTGACCTCCAATAAAACCGGCCCCAAGAGCGGGCTTATCGCCAAGGGCATAGGCAATGTAACCACCAATGACCAAGTTGACTAGGCCAATGCCAATCCAACCTACCTGATTGATTTGGTATAGCATATGGAAAAAGCTCGAAGTTTTAGCAAACTTTGATAAGTCGCCATAGCCAAAACACATTCCAATTAACTGCGGTACTCCGACAACCAAAGCACCACCAATGACAGTCGGGATCATATATGAGATCCCGCTCATAATGGCTCCTTCCCATTCCTTCAAAATCTTCTTCATTTTAGTTCTCCTTCTTAACCGCCGCGGCGCACTTCTTCAAGACTGCCTTAGGTGCTTTAATACAGGTATTAATATCCACCCGAATGATCGGCTTGCCTTCAAATCTATCCATGCTAGTAATCTTTTGGTCCGATGCGATCAAAACAAAGTCAGCCGCATCTGCCTCAACCTGCGTAATTGCGTTGACCGGGCCCATCATCCCCTGTTGTTCAATTCTGACATTCCAGCCCAATTCAGTGCCGGCTTTTTCCAAAGCCTTAGCTGCCATTGGGGTATGAGCTAGTCCAGCTGGACAAGCAGAAACTCCTACTACATTCATCACTTATTCTCCTATCTTTTGATTAATATAATCCGCTATTTCTTTTTGAGAGGTTAAACTTCTCAGCTTTTGCTTAAATTCGTCCTCAAGCAAGGCCGTTGATAAATTGGCTAACATTTTTAAATGCTCATTGCCGGCATTTTCAGGCGGAACCATGAGCGTAAAAATATCGCTCACTGGCTTGTCATCATATGTCTGCCAGTCGATTGGCTGAGACAGTCTGAAATACAAGAAGCCCGGTTTTTGAACAGCGGCATTTTTGGCGTGCGGAATCGCAAAGCCATCTTCTAGTCCTGTCGAAAACTCTTTTTCTCTTTCCAAAAAGCTCTGATTAAGTTCAGCAATGCTTTTGGTGTAGCCAGTATCAAAGGCTGCTTGAGAAGCAAATTTTAAAAAGGAATCAACGCTTAGCTCATTAACGTTTAAAAAAACGTCACTCGCTGTAAATTTCATTATTTGCTTTCACTTCCATTTCTTTGAAACCCTTTACAAAAATAAATAATAAAACGAAGTTAGTAGTTTGTAATTACTGCTTATTTCCATTTAAGTTGGAAAAAGCATATTTAAAATAGTGTCATTAAAGTAAAGACTTCCATGAGTGGTTTTCCAACTTCTTCAAGTCATCTTTTCACCACTTTATTATCAGTTACGCATTTTGCTTAAATAAAACTTCCCAGCCGGCAGCTAATAAGCTAGGACTGGGGCCAAAAATGCGGTAAAAATTCAATTAGGTGATTGCTTTTGCCCGGCAGATCAGCCTTAAGCGCTCTTTCGAATTAATTAGTCAGATTGCACTCTGGCTGTCATTTTGCTAGAATGCAAGAGATGAAACAAAGATATATCTATATATTGTCGTAATAAGGTCGACAGTTTCTACTCGAAACCAGTAAATTTCGAACTATAGGTAATTAAGACACGTAAATGATGATAGACATTATTTACGAGGCCTTTTTACTGTGGTTGGCAGTAAAGGGGCCTTTTATTTTACAGGAGGACGAATGAACGAGAACTTTTTATGGGGCGGTGCAACCGCATCATATCAGTGCGAAGGTGCTTGGAATGTTGATGATAAAGCAGAGTCAATGTGGGATCACTACTTACATCAAAACCACTTAGAAAATGGTGACATCGCCAGTGACCATTATCATCATTTTGAAAAAGACATTAAAATGATGAAAGACGGCGGTCAAAACGCCTACCGTTTTTCCCTATCTTGGCCACGGATCATTAAAAATCGTGAAGGCGAAGTTAACCAAAAAGGGTTGGACTTTTACAACAAATTGATTGACTGCTGTTTGGCAAACGGCATTACACCGTTTGTCACGCTCTATCATTGGGACCTGCCCCAGTATTGGCAAGAACAAGGCGGCTGGCTGAACGAAGATGTTTGCCCTGCCTTTGCGCACTACGCTGAAGTCTGTTTTCAGGCTTTTGGCGACCGGGTAAAATACTGGTCTACCTTCAATGAACCGAAATGGTTTACCGTTAACGGCTACTTGATTGGTAATTATCCCCCTGGAGAACATAGTCTGCAGCATACCATTGAGTGCGGCTTTCACGTGATGTATGCCAGTGCCTTAGCCATTGCCAAGTTCCGCGCTGGTCACTTCGCTGGTCAAATTGGCATCGTGCACAGCTATTCGCCAATTGACGGGATTGACGATTCAATTGAAACCAAAATCGCGATGCGTAATGCCGACAATTACGCTAACAACTGGATCTTAGACACGGCTGCTTTGGGTGAAATTCCTATTGACCTGGTGGCAAAACTCGCTGAAAGTTGCGACGTTTCCTTTATGAAGCCGGCATACTTGCAAACAATTGCTGAAAATACCGTTGACTTTTTGGGTCTAAATTATTACGCTCGCACGCTTGTAAAACCTTATACCAGTGGGGAAACCAAAATGGTCTTTAATCATACCGGAAAAAAGGGTTCCACTCAAATGAGAATCAAAGGCTGGTTTGAACAGGTAATGGATCCGAACAGTGAATATACTGAATGGGATACTGAGATTTACCCTCAGGGACTTCAGGACGGCTTGATTCGCGCCTATCAAAAATATCATTTACCAATTTTTGTTACCGAAAACGGTGTCGGTTTCCGTGAAAATGTTGATGTGCCAGAAGTTAAAGACGATTACCGCATTTCTTTCATGAATGACCACATTAACGCTCTAATGAATGCCCAAGATGCTGGCGCCGACGTACGTGGTTACTTTACCTGGGCACCGTTTGATCTATATTCTTGGATGAACGGCGTGGAAAAACGCTACGGTCTGGTCGCAATTGACTTTTCAACGTTAAAACGCACGCCCAAGGCCTCATATTATTGGTACAAAAAGATTATTACCTCGAATGGCCAATTGATTAACCGTAAAGCATATAGATAGGAGAAACTAAATGAAACTTGAATCGATTACCGCATGGATGGACAAACACATTACACCTTTTGCAAATAAAATGGCTAATCAGCGTCATCTGGCAGCAATTCGCGATACCTTCATGACTATGTTGCCAATTACCTTATTTGGTTCCATTTTTGTAATTATTGGTGCTGCCCCACCGGTTAATAGCCACAGTAATGGCTTGTTAATTGCCTGGGCTAGCTTCGCCAAGCAAAACGCGCTCACTTTAAGCTGGCTAAGTGCTGTTTCGATGAGCGCGATGTCCGTCTTCATTTGTGTGGGCATTACTTACTTTTTGTGTCAGCATTATCATGAAAACCCATTATCACCAATCATTTTTTCATTAACGGGCTTTTTTATGCTCGTTTTCGATCCCAAACAATTGGGCTTTACTGGCAATATTGTGGATGTCAGTTACTGGGACGGGCGCGGAATTATCATCGCCATCTTGATTGCTATCTTGACGACAGAAGCATATCACGCAATGCGCAAGCATGACTTTGGCCGCATTAAAATGCCGAAAGGCGTGCCTTCGGCTCTTTCTGAAAGCTTCGCCTCCTTCGTTCCTGCCCTCATAATTTTAGCCGTTGACGCCCTGATCTTTATTCTCTGTCAGGCAAACCACACGACCGCGGTAAAAGCAATTTACAGCTTCCTTTCACCAAGTTTCAAAGTTGCTGATAGCCTGCCAGCCACAATTTTATTAACTATCTTAGTGCATTTATTCTGGTTCTTTGGTATTCACGATGCTGCTTTAGCCGGTATTTTAGGACCAATTCGTGACGGCAACTTGTCAATTAATGCAACTGCCAAACTAGCTGGACAGGCCTTACCTCGAATTTTCACCACCCCATTTTGGGTTTACTTCGTCATCATTGGCGGTTGCGGGTCCGTGTTGGCACTGGCAATCATCATGTCGTTTTCAAAGTCTAAGCAAATGAAAACAGTCGGACGCGTTGGACTGATTCCTGCCCTATTCAACATTTCAGAACCAATGATTTTTGGCACGCCTTTAATGCTTAACCCGATCTTCTTTATTCCATTTGTTTTTACCTCTGTTATTAACGCCATTATCAGTTATTGCGCCATGTCACTGGGACTGATTAAGAAAACCTTTGCCCTTTTCTCTTGGCAAATGCCATCGCCAATCGGCGCCTTTTTATCAACGATGGACTGGCGGGCAGCCGTCCTAGTGATTGGCCTGATTATTCTTGATGCCGCTTTTTATTATCCCTTCATGAAGGTCTATGAAAAAGACATGTTAAAAGAAGAAAGTGGTCAGGCAGAATAAGCCATAAACACTGATCTTAAAATCAACCAAGCTAAAAGATCCACAGCCATAATTTGCAGGTTGTGGGTCTTTTTTTGCTTCATTTGAGGATTGCTAGTTTGGCAATTTATTAAGCATTAATAAAGGGATTAACCAAATAATAATCTTTCTTGAAAATCTCTAAAGCCAAGTATTCTTGATTGCCAATAAAGTCACCGCAGACTAAAGTATTAAACGCTGTGTGTTTACATAATAAGCAATCAAGGAGGTGTCGTTTTGTCTGATAAAAAGACGATTAAATTGGTTGAAGATAATTATTTTACTGCGCAAAACTGGGACTTAAAAATTGAGCAAACGACCGTTGCCCTGATTAGCTGGTTAGTGGTTATTTTGCCTTTTATTTGTTTAGCACTCCCCGTGTGGCAGCCAGCAATTGCCGCGGCATTGCCTTTTAATTATCAGACCGATATTTTAAGCCCGTTAAGTTTTTTGGCTAATTTTTTTGACGAATACTTTGTTTTTATTGCCATTTTTTATCTAGGACTGACATTTTGGAACAATTATCAGTTTGCTGCCACTTGGACTGACCACTTAGTCGTTGATCTTCAGCGCGAACACGAACGTGCAAACTTGGTTGAAGACGCGTGGAATCAAAAATTTGGCAGTGCCGAGCAACGGGAAAACTGCAGCTACTACTGCGTCGAAGCGGAGCAAAATCTTGAAACTGATTTTGCCCAGACTTTGTTTAAACAAGGAGAACAGTGATGATAATCTTAACTTGGCTAAACTTGCGCATCGCTTTGAAAATTTTCTTCTTCATTCTGGTTTCCTATCCGATTCTGGGCGGATTAGCCTGGTTTGTTGGTGGTCTTTGCTACAAATACGTTTTTAATAATAAAAAGAAAACTTTTATTGATCTTGCCCCTGCAGATCAGCCGTTCCTGACGATCATGGTGCCGGCACATAATGAGGAAGTCACGATTAAAGAAACTGTCGAATACTTGCTGAATGAACTCAACTATACTAATTATGAGGTACTGGTAATTGATGATTGTTCCACTGATCAAACCCCCAATATCCTGCGCAAAATTCAGCAGCAAAATAAGCGGCTGCGCGTCATTCGGTTAAAAGAAAACAAGGGCAAGGCCCATGCCTTTAACATTGGGCTCGCCTTTGCTAAAGGCAAATTCGTCCTCAGTAACGATGCTGATACTTTACCGGAGCCTAATGCCTTGAAGCAATACATTAATTATTTCAATAGTCCTGAGGGGCAAAACGTTGCTGCGGTCACGTCAAACGTCGAGGTGCGCAACCGGACAAAACTAATCACTAAATCAACTACGGTTGAATTTTCTAGCATTGTGGGCATTATCAAACGAGCAGAAATGGCAGTCTTTGGCAGCATTTTTGCATATAGCGGCGCCAACACAATGTACCGCAAAAGCGCCTTAATCGACGTTGGGTTATTCCGCCAAGATCGCGCAACCGAAGATATCAGCATTGCTTGGGATCACCAGTTAAGCAACTGGTTAGCAGTTTTTGCACCTGAGATCATTTCGTACACGCTTGTCCCGGAATCATTAAAAGAGCTTTATCACCAGCGAAAGCGTTGGGCAAAAGGTGGTACCGAAGTCTGGCTGACGAATTTAACTAAAGTTTTGTGGCATCCGTTTAAAAATTGGGGCGAATTGCTCATGCTGGTTGACCAAACCCTGAGCATTTGCTGGTCCTTCTTTTTCTGGCTATCAACCATCATTTTCGCTATTT
>CALYQE010000061.1 GCA_945281075.1 uncultured Lactobacillus sp.
CACTTAGCTTGGAACAATTGAGTTCTGCTTCAACTAATGATGGCAATGTCCTTTACATGACGGCTCAATCATATTCTGGTGCAATCGGCACAGCAATGGCGGCATCATTACTTGGTTGGGCGCAAGCTAAGACGCCTAGCTCCAAACTGGGCACTTTGAATGGATTAAAGTTGAATTTTGCCGTCTTATTGGTTACTAGTTTAATCATCTTGGGCTGCATTTTAGTCGAAGCACTGTTAAAAAAGCCGAATAAAGAATAAAAGAAAATGATCTTTTGGGGAAAATAAATTGATAATAGACACGAAAGAACTTCAAAAAGAAGTTCTTGAAAATAAGAAGCGACATGGTTTTAATACCACTGATGTTGAGTTTGAGCTCTTGCGCTTATATGGCGAAACGAATGAACTCTTTGAAGCATGGCGCAAGCACAATCAAGAGAATATTGCTGAGGAGTTAGCCGATGTCGGCATATTTTTATTAGGCATTTCAGAAATGTTAGGCAGTGATTTAGGAGAAGATATCGTTAAGAAAATGAAGGTAAACAAAGAACGCGTTTATCAAAATGGCGTTAAACAAATTCTGCAGTGATTTGTCAGCTTTGAAAGGGCTAAGATGACGCCAACTATCCGGTAAAATATTTTGCTAAACAATGATCCCTTAAAAAAATAGCTCAAACATTTTTTAGGATGCTTGAACTATTTTGTGTTGCTCGTCAAAGTTAGAAAATTTTGATATTACCGTATTTACTACGTATCTTTAATGTTGGTGCACCAGTTTCAATATGATAAAAAGGAGATAGTTTATGGTCGCCAAAGAATGTTATCTTAGCTGTAGGGTCGGTTTTTAAATCATAGCTTATTTTCGATAAACTGTTTACTTTAAAGTCACCGTAAGTTGAAACTAACTTACTATTACCTAATATTTTTGATTGTTTAATTTTGAAATTGCCGCCCTCTGTTTTTCCATTTGCTTTAAACTGACTTTTGGTAATATTTATATTAGAGTCAGTAAAATTTAAACTTCCATTTTTCAAAATTGAGTTAGAAAGATTGAGATCACCTTCTTTTGATTTAAGAACGGCATTTTCTGTTTTGATGCTATTCAAATTTATAGCGCCATAGGCTGATTTCATCTTAATATTATCGATATTAAGATTATCTAACTTAACACTTCCCATGTAGCTAAAACCAGCTACTTTTTTAATATTACTTGTATTTGGAACTAAGATAATAACTTGATACATACCGTCATCGTGCTTGTAAGCCCGCTCGCCATTATCGCTAACTGTTAATTTTCCGTTTTTGACATTAGCTTTTATTTTTTGAGGTTCAGTACCAACAATTGTTACTTGGTATTTTTTTCCTTGTGATATTTGAATCTCTGGCTCAGATGTGTGGAAGTCAACTTCATTAAATTCTTTGACGTTGAAGGTTTTGGTTTCTTCATCTTTATCCTTTGCACGCTTAGTAAAACGTGCGGTTTTTGGATTGTTAGCTGCGCTGTGGTGTGAATCAAGTTGCTGCCAGCCGATAGCTAATACTAAAATAGCGCCGATGATTGATACAAGATAAAGTATATGCTTTTTTTTCATTAATATTTCTCCTGCTATGTTAATAATTAAATTAACTACTCCGTGTATTATATTATATATAATATAGCATATAAAATAATTATCAAGTAAAAAATAAATTTTTAAAACATTCAGCTATAGAAAAAACGTTCCTAATAATTAGGAACGTTTTTTAAGTTAGAGTTTGAATTAATGTCGGTAAAGCTTTTTAATAAACGGCACCATCGTAGAAGTTGAAACGGGCTTTATCAAAGTCAAAGTCTTTTAATTCGCTGATCTTAATTGCATTGTCGCAAACGCCCCAGCTCATTAAGTTAATTGGCTTGCCGTAATCTTCATCAGGAATAACCAAAACAATGTACTTGCCTTGTGACATTGCGTAGCCTAATTCCATGCCCAAACCAACATCTTCTTCTTCCGGTAAGTAGACGCCAATCATAATATCGCTGGCTTTAATACCGGTTAAGTCTCCGCGATAAGTAGCAGTTGCCCATTCGCGATCGTGTAAGTATTCAGGGTGCTTGCCAACATCAATGCCCTTATATTGATTATCTAGTGGAATGTAACTATTCTCAAGGTCAATTGTTGGATTAGCGTCAAGAGCCTTCATCGCATCATCGTAGGCTTTGGTTTGCTTTTCGTTAAACCAACCAGCACCAAAGTAAACTGTTTTTGCTTTTCCCATCGTATTCTCCTTTACCATTAATTAAGATAAATTTTACGCAACTTACTGATCTCGTCATCAGTTAAATTCATCATATCATTTAAGTAGTTTTCAACGCCACCATAATTTTTATTTAATGTATCAATAACATGGTCAAAGTATTCTGGATAGACTGTTTGCAAGTCGTGCAGGATACTCAAGTTAGTCTCGTTTGCGCCGTCTTCCTTAGCTTTTTGGAGGAAATCATGGACAAAATCAGTTGTTGCCGCATTAGTGAAAAGATAATCCTCTTTGATACTTTCCAGCGGAACGCCCAGTGCGCTTAGGGCTAATAGGGCAGCAAAGCCGGTGCGGTCTTTGCCCGCAGTACAATGGAAAATGACGCTGCGACCGTCGACATCGTTTGCCAATAAAAGATCAAAAAATTTCCGGTAAGCCTTTTGGGCAGTTTCGCTTTTGATCATGTCATCATATGCGATAAACATGTGCTTGTAGCCAGCCTTCGGATCTTCTTCTTTTTCGCTTAAAATTTCGTCAATGCCCTTAGACGAATCGGTTAAGTCTTCGCTGAAAACGGGATCAAAGTCGTATGTTGCACCTTCAGGCACGCGGTCAGGTTCATGGTCAACTTCTGCTTGGCTTCTGAAGTCGACAATGTACTTTACACCGTAATCATGTAAAAACTGCAGGTCGTCTTCATTAAGTGAAGCCAGGTTGGCAGTTCTGAGTAATTTATGCTTTTTAATAGTCCGGCCATCTTTAGTCTTGTAGCCGCCTAGTTCGCGAAAATTACGGCCGCCTTTGATTTCAAGTAATTGCTTCTCTAAGTTCATGGTCATCGATTATCCACCCTTTACTTTGTGACATTTAAATATCATTTTAGCAATAATTAGGGATGCAAACAATTAGAAAAAAAGAAGTGCTAAGCAAAATTATGTTAAAATTAAAGAGAAAGAAAATTGGGTTTTCTAAAGGATGAGGACACATATGAAGCAAGAGAAGATTTTAGTTCCAGTTGATGGCTCAGAATCAGCAGAAAGATCCTTTGATAAAGCTATTAAAATTGCTATCACGGAGAATGCTCACGTCGATATTTTAAACGTAATTGACACTAGGCAATTTTTGGGAGAAATGCAAGATACCCTGATTACTGGCGATACCGTTTATCAAATGACTCAAGATGCAGAAAAATATTTAAAAAGCTTAAAAGAATGGGCACATGATAATCTTGATTTTGATGATCTGGACTATCATATCCGCTACGGTAGCCCGAAAGCGATTATTTCTTATGACTTCATCAAGGATCATCATAACAGTTTGATCATCATGGGCGCGACAGGCTTAAATGCGGTCGAAAGAATGCTGATGGGCTCGGTAACTGAATATGTTAACCAGCATGCTTTGGCTGATGTGTTAATTGTCAGAACCGATATTGATAATCAACCAATTAAATAGCAAAAAGGCATACAGCTGAATGTATGTCTTTTTTTGCGCCCAAAACTATTTATGTTCGTGATCAGCTTTAAAAATGCGAAAATAAAAACTTTAAAAATAAAATTATTTTTACTATTGCGAACATTTATGCTAATATTTAGCTAAAACGATTGTCTTTATAAAAAATAAGGCAAAGCCAAAAATCATGTCCGCCTGCTAGAAAAGCACGATTAATTTTGTTAAAAGAACTAGCGTTGTGTTTTTCAAATAAATTCCGAGCAGGCTGGCCGCAAGCAGGAAGAAGATGATTTTTTATCAGGAAACAAGTTAAAGGACAACTAAAGCGTACAAAGACTTTTAAGCAATAAAATTGAGTCGACAATTATAAGGAGTAAAAGATGAAGAGAGCCAAGGTCAAAAAATTTTTATTAGCGGGTTTCTTACTATTATTTGCGGTCGGATTAGCAGCTTGTTCGAATAATAAGCAATCTTCCAAGAGTGATGGCACGCCCAAATCGTTAAATGTCCAGTTTGTTCCAAGCGTTGCAGCTAATAAGCTCGAAGCGCGGGCCAAACCGATGGAAAAATTACTGTCAAAGCGTCTGGGCATACCGGTACACGTGTCGATGTCAACGGATTACAACGGACTAGTTGAAGCGATGAAATCAAAGAAAGTTGACGTTGGTTTCTTGCCATCAGATGCTTATGTTTTAGCTCATAAGCAAGGGGCCGCAAACATCTTGCTGCAATCTGTGCGCTATGGACTGAAGCAGCCGGGTGGCGTAAAGACGAATAAGCTGGTTAATTATTATCGCAGTGAGATCGTGGTCAGAAAGGGCTCGTCAATTAAGAGCTGGAAAGATCTGAAAGGCAAGTCAATTTCAGTACAGGACATTACTTCCGACTCCGGCTATGTTTTCCCGGTAGCTGAACTGAAAAAGAAGGGTTTGGACGTTACCAAGAAGTGTAAGATCGTTTCCGTCAAAGGAGCAGACCAAGGCGTCTTGAATGTTCTGAACGGCGATACTGATGCTGCCTTTGTTTTCGAAGACGCGCGTAATAATGTTAAAAACGATGAGCCAAAGATTATGAGTGAAGTCGTGCCAATTTACTTCTCAAAGAAGATTCCGAATGACACGATTTCAGTAATTCCAAGTCTGCCAAAATCTTTCCAAAAGAAATTAGCCAAAGCATTCATCGCCATTGGTAAATCTAAAGAAGGAAAGAAAATTATCGAAAACGTCTATAATCATGAAGGCTATGCCTATGCAAAAGATAGTGATTTCGATATTATTAGGGAATACAACAAGATCATTGCCTCGACTAAAAAATAGCAGCTGTAAGATGAAAACAAAGTTTTCTCATAAATTGCTTTTCTAAACAAAACATTTCTGATATTATTTGTAAGAATAATTACAGTACTAGCAAAGGAGGAGTGAAAAGCATGCAAAAGTATGAATTACGCGTAGCGTATAGTAGTATTTTTTCTCGCGGCTCTCTTCACTTTCTCGTCAAGGAGAGTATTGTTTGTTTCTTAAATAGTATGGTTATTAAAAGACTTAGGATAGTTTCACTCTAGTGTGATTAAATTAAGTCTTTTTTTATGTCTGGGAGGACACGATGAAGAAAATAAAAAAAATGTTAACCGGCTTTGCTGTTTTAGCGGTGGCATTAGCTGCTACGGCTTGCTCAGGTAAAAGCAAGAGTGAAAATAGTGACAGTGGTACGCCAAAAGAACTAAACGTTCAGTTTGTACCAAGTCAGGCCGCAACCGAACTTGAATCACGTGCCAAGCCACTTGAAAAAATGCTGTCCGACCGTTTAGGCATTCCCGTTCATGTGTCAATGTCGACAGACTACAACACAGTTGTGGAAGCAATGAAGTCCAAGAAAGTTGATGTCGGCTTCTTGCCACCTAATGGTTATGTTTTAGCTCATCAGCAAAAGGCGGCCGATGTTCTGCTGCAAGCACAACGATACGGCGTTAAGCAACCGGGCGGCAAGGCAACCAAGGACTTAGTTAATACTTACCGTGCAGAAATCTTGGTTAAAAAGGGTTCAAAGATTAAGTCTTGGAAGGACTTAAAGGGTAAGTCAATTTCCATCCAAAGTCCAACTTCTTCTGCTGGCTATGTTTATCCCATTGCAGAATTAAAAGAAAAAGGTTTGGACGTCAAGAAGAGTTGTAAGTTAGTCACTGTTACTGGTCAAGACCAATCAGTTTTAAATGTGCTCAATGGTGATACCGATGCTGCCTTTGTTTTCGAAGACGCACGTAACATTGTGAAGAAGGACAACCCTGACATCATGAACCAAGTTGTGCCGATTTACTTCACTAAGCCAATTCCTAACGACACTATTTCAGTTGTACCAAGCATGTCGAAGTCATTCCGGAAGAAATTAGCGAATGCTTTTATTGAAATCGGCAAATCGAAAAAGGGTAGAAAGGTTATCGAAAGCATTTATACGCACGAAGGCTATGTTACCAGCAAGGACAGCGACTTCGATAATGTTCGTAAATACCAGAAGATTATCGAATCAACGAAAAAATAAAAGCAAAGGAAGTTTATAATGGCAGATTCTTCAGCTAAGCCAATAATTGAATTAAAAAATGTTAAAAAGGTCTATGGCAAAGATATTGTCGGTCTCCAAGACGTCAATTTAACGATTAATCAAGGCGAATTTGTTGTGATTGTCGGCCTCTCTGGTGCCGGCAAGTCAACGCTGCTTCGCTCGATTAACCGGTTAATCGATATTTCTGATGGCGACATTTTAATTAATGGCGAGTCAATTACCAAGGCTAAGGGAAAAGAACTGCGAATGCTGCGACGCAATATCGGAATGATCTTTCAAAGTTTCAACCTGGTTAAGCGCTCAAGCGTTTTGCGCAATGTCTTAACCGGTCGCGTTGGCTACTATCCAACTTGGAAAAGCAGTTTGAATCTGTTTACCAAAGAGGATAAGCAACGGGCTTATGACGCCTTAAAGCAGGTTGATTTGGCAGATAAGGTCTATGCGCGGGCGGATGAATTATCCGGAGGTCAGCAACAAAGAGTCGCGATTGCCCGGGTTTTAACCCAGGATCCGGCGATTATCTTGGCCGATGAACCAACCGCCTCGCTTGATCCGCAAACTTCCAAGCGGGTAATGGAAGACTTGAAGATGCTTAATGAAAAACACGGCATGACCGTAGTCATCAATTTGCACAGCGTGCAATTAGCGCGTGAATTTGGTCAACGCGTAATCGGCGTTCGTGAAGGAAAGATCATTTACGACGGCAAGATGAGTGATACTTCGGAAGCAACTTTTGATCAGATATACAGCGGTGGTGATCAAGATGAATAGCGCAAAGCAAGCAGATCTAATGACTTTGCCAAAGAAAAAGCTTAAATTGCTCAACCTAGTGTGGTTATTGCTGTTTATTGCCGGACTAGTTGTTTCAACGAATGTTACTAAAACTAGTTTAGGTGCCTTGTTTAGCAATTTTGGTCAGTTTGCGGAAATTTTCCTGCAAATGCTGCACCCCGATTGGTCATACATGCCAGCGGTCATTCCGCTTTTGCTCGAAACGATTAAAATGGCAATTTTGGGTACGGTTATCGGCTCGGTGTTTGCCTTCATTTACGCTTTATTGATCGCGCGCAACATTGTTAAAAACAAGGTCGTGACCGGTGTTTTACGTGTCATTATGAACATTATCAGGACCATTCCTGATTTGCTGCTTGGTGCGATTTTTGTTGCCATCGTTGGTATTGGCCCTGTTGCCGGTATTTTGGCCTTGGCAATTTGTACGTTTGGGATTGTTGTCAAACTCTTTTATGAGGCCATTGAAACAATTGATCCTGGTCCAATTGAAGCGTTGACTGCCGTAGGAGCTAATAAATTGCAAATTATTTTCTTTGCGGTTTTGCCCCAGGTAATGACGTATTTCATCTCATACTGCTTGTATGCTTTTGAAATTAATGTGCGTGCTTCAACGGTCTTAGGCTACATTGGTGCCGGTGGGATTGGTCTTTATTTGCAAGAAACCCTGCAGATCTTTGACTATCCTAAGACGGGTACAATTATTATTGTTATTATTTTAGTCGTAGTCTTGATTGACTACGTTTCGTCGAAGTCAAGGGAGGCGTTGATGGAATAATGGATACTGCAATGAAAAAGCTTCCTCCAAAACCGGTTAATCTCAAAAAACGTCTTCTTCACTGGGGCGTCAGCATTGTCACCATTTTGTTAATCGTGTGGTCATGCACGGGGATCGATTTTGGCGGAATCAAGGCAACGGCTGGACAAATTGCCGGTGCGATTTTTACGGGCATCTTTAATCCTGATTGGTCGTACGTTTATAACGGTACTGGTGAGGACCTGGTTTCGCAATTATGGTCAACTATCTGTATTGCCTTTTTAGGAACTTTTATTTCCGCGCTTATCTCCTTGCCGTTTGCTTTTTGGGCAGCTCATACAAGGCATAAGAAGTGGTATGTTTCCCGGACTGGTAAAATTGTTTTAGCCATTATCAGATCTTTTCCGGAAATCGTTCTGGCTTTAATGTTTATTAAAGCGGTTGGTCCCGGCTCGGCCGCCGGAGTTTTGGCCTTAGGTTTCCACTCGGTGGGGATGCTGGCCAAGCTCTTTTCGGAGGCAATTGAAAACCTCGATGATGGTCCGAATGAAGCCGTAACGGCTGCGGGCGGCTCAAAAGTCAACATCATCATGTTTGCGACTTTGCCGAATTTATTGCCAGCATTAATTTCTAACACCCTTTACCGGTTTGATGTGTCGATTCGTTCAGCATCAATCTTGGGTTTAGTGGGTGCTGGCGGAATCGGTTATCCGTTAATCATCGCCCTGCAATACCGACAATGGAATCGCGTCGGCGTTATCCTGCTGGGCATTATATTAATGGTCATTGTGATTGACTGGATTTCTGGTTGGATTCGGAAGAGACTTGTCTAAATATTTAAAAATAAAAGGCGTAATGTCAATGTTAGTGCATTGATGTTACGCCTTTTTTGACCGCAAATAATTGCATGTTTTAATGAAAGCGGTTTATTTGAATGTCCTCTAAAGTGGACATTCAAATAATTTATCAAGCACTAAATAGAAATAAAATTAAGACATGAAAAGGGGGTATTTGGTTGAAAAGTAGAATAAGCGACAAAGAACTCTTAAATTTTCTCGAAAAGCAAAATACATATATAAGTGCTGCAAAAATAGCGAATGCCTTTAACGTTTCAGTTAAAACCGTATATCGACATGTGGACAATATTAATCAAAATAGCGATGAAAATCTAATTAAGTCTGAAAAGGCCAAGGGTTACAAGTTGACTAAGAATTTTGCCCTTAAGCAAGATAATATAGATACCCCCTTTTCTATTAAAAACAGCCCTGAAAATCGCAGAAAAAACGTCCTCTTAAAAATATTATTTAATTCACCTCAGTTATTGTATATCTATGATTTATATAAAGATGAATTTGTTAGTGAGTCGACAATCAATGCGGATTTAATCAAGATTAAAAAAATTTTGCTCGTATCAAATCTAAACTTGATCCAGAAAAACAAGAGAATTTGTGTACGGGGAAAAGAAGATGATATTCGTGAAAAAATAAATTCACTTTTGCATTGGCACAAGGGGAAGAATCATCGCGTTTTGATTGATGGAATTAATGAAGTTGATTTAGTGTTCATACAGGAACAAATCAATATCATTGAACAACTGAGTAAGCGTAAAATACCGTATCCATATGATGTCAATATCTGTTCCCATATTTATATCTTGATTCAAAGATCCAGAAAACAGACAGACAAGACTTACAGTAACAAAGTTGTTATTTCTAAAAAAGAGATTAACAACAACTATGACTTGTATCGGATTTCAGAAATAGTGATTGAAAACGTTGAAAAATATATTGTTAAAGATATTTCAACATTCGAAATTAACTACTTATTTAAGTACCTTTTGTCCTCAAGATTGATCGGAACAAATTCTGCTCAAGACCCACAAATTTTATATTCGAATAAAGTAGAAGCTTTTACCGTTAAGCTAATTAACCGCGTTGCTAAAAAAATCGATGCAGTAATTGATGAATCAATCTTGAGAAAAGAATTGATCAGTCATATTGGTCCGATGATGAACAGAATTGAAAATAATATTTCAGTTGAAAATGAACTCCTGCCCGATATTAAAGTCGAATATAAGGACTTGTATAAAGCAGTTTCGCAAGAATGCCAAAGCGTATGCCAACAAATGAAAGTACCTAAAATTTCAGAAAATGAAGTCGGCTTTATTACTTTGTATTTTGAGAAAAATATTGAGGAGATCACTAAGAAGTATCATGTTTGGGTGGTGTGTGCCAGTGGCATCGGTACCTCCGAACTATTGAAATTGAAAATTCAGAAAGAGTTTAGAAATATTGTCGTTGATAAAGTGATTTCTTCACTAGATGAACAATTATTTACAACTAATAACAGCTCTGAGGCAGATTTAATTATTTCAACAGTTGAATTGCCTAAAAACACGCGAAATCGATATGTACTTGTCAGCGCGATGCTAAATAAGCAAGACAAGGAGAAAATAAAAAATGCAATTTACCAATGAGTATTATGCACTTGTTTCTCAACCTGCTTCGATTATGTATCTTGCTACAACTTATATTAGAAAAAAGGCGTCATACTTATCACCCCAAAAAATCGAAAGCAGCATTTTTGCACGTGAAAAAAAGGGTGATACATATGCTGGCAATCAGACAATTGTCTTGCACGTAATCAATGAAGAAATAACGCAGCCTTTTGTAATGTATTTGTTTTTAGCTCATTTAGAAAGTTGGACTTCATTATATAGCGGGCAAAAGCATCAAGTAAACAAAATCATGATTGTAGTTGTAAATCCACATCATTTGGATTTAAAATTCGCGTTTTTTTCGAAGTTTTTTGACTGCGAGTCACAGGAATTATTGAAGGCGCCAAAGATCAGACAAAATCAAATTTATCGATGTTTATAAGAAAGAAGTGAACCTAGTTTGTATATCAATAAAAAATTGTTTAGTAAAGAAGTAATTTTGCTGCATCAAGATGTTAAGGATAAGGAGGAAGCATTAACGGTTTTAGCAACAGAACTAGAAAGAAAAAATGTGGTAAATGACAGCTTTTTGCCAGCTATTTTAAAGCGCGAACAAGAATATCCAACGGGACTGGCTTTGCAAGAAAATTTAGGAGTTGCGATACCACACACTGATCCAGATAAAGTAAAACAGGAACAGCTAGGATTTATTTCGTTACAACATCCAATTGAGTTTAAGCAAATGG
>CALYQE010000062.1 GCA_945281075.1 uncultured Lactobacillus sp.
CATTTAACTGATTAATTCGTCTAATTATAGTTTTACGAGAAACATTTAATTGATGTGAAATCTTAGCTGAAGAATTAAAACCATGATGTACTTTCAAATAATCAATTATGGACTGATTCAGATCTCTAACCATCTCTTTTATCCTCCCGACAATTTTATTATACCTATCGATGTAAGCGCTACATCACAATGTTTTGTCTCCAATTGAATTTAAAAAGGGACAAATGATCTTAAACAAAAAAAGCGCGAAGTTTTAACTTCACGCTTTTCTTTGTATTTTTTCGCTAATTATTCTTCCCAAGTGGAGTGAACAGCATAGTCTTTCATCGCTTGCTCTTGCAAACTCTGGTCAATTTTAGCCACATCTTCTTGATATTGTTCTTCAACTTCAATCCCGAGATCAGTTAATTGCTGCTCGGCAACTGGCGCTGGGGCATGCATCATCGGTTCGGAAGCATTGGCATTCTTAGGAAATGCTAAAACATCACGAATATTGTCTTTTTCAGCTAATAGCATTGCAAACCGATCCAGGCCAATCGCCAATCCAGCATGTGGTGGAAAGCCCATATCGAGTGCTTCCAGTAAGTAGCCAAATTGCTCATATGCTCTCTTCTTGCTAAAGCCAAGTGCTTTAAGCATTTTTTCCTGAATTGACCGTTTATGAATACGAATCGATCCGCCGCCAAGCTCGTCACCATTCATGACAATATCATAGCTGCGAGCATGCGCTTTATGCGGATCAGTTTCGAGTAACTTAATCCCTTCATCATCTGGCATTGTAAATGGATGGTGGGCCGCGATCCATCTACCCAAGCCTTCATCATATTCAAATAATGGCCAATCTACAACCCAGACGAAATCAAATTGGTGCTTAGGAATAATACCTGTTTCCTTAGCGCATTCACGGCGCAAATGATCAAGTGAGTCACAACACACCTTCCATTTATCGGCAACAAAGAGCAGCAATTCGCCTCCAGTCAAAGCAAATTCTTCAATCAAGGCTGATTGATTTTCTGCTGTTAAAAAGCGCGATACTGGGCCAGTAAATTCTCCATCTTCGAATTTAACCCAAGCCAATCCTTTAGCATGGAAACGCTCGATGTACTCTTGTTTCTTTTCGATTTGTTTTCGAGAATAAGTTTTAGCCCCATTCTTTACGGCAATTCCCTTAACAAAACCACCGTTTTCAATTGCACTGGCAAAAACTTTAAAGTCGCTCTTCTTGAAAATAGGACTCAGGTCATGAATCAGCATCCCAAAACGAATGTCGGGCTTATCAGTTCCGTAATTATCCATGGCTTCTTGCCAAGTAATCCGATCAATTGGCGTCTTTAAGTCAATTCCCATGACGTCCTTCATAATTTTCTTCAGCAAGCCCTCTGTATAATCTTGAACTTGTTGTTCGTCAGTAAAAGAGGTTTCTAAATCGATTTGCGTAAATTCAGGTTGACGGTCGCCACGTAAGTCTTCATCACGGAAACATCTTGCCAATTGGTAATACTTGTCAAAGCCTGCTCCCATTAACAATTGTTTAAACAATTGCGGAGATTGTGGCAATGCGTAAAAGCTTCCCGGATAAATTCTCGATGGGACCAAATAATCGCGTGCTCCTTCTGGCGAAGATTTGCCCAAAACGGGGGTTTCGATATTGATAAATCCATTTTGGTCAAAATATTCATGAGTCGCTTGTAAAATTTTAGCCCGCAAGATAATTGCATTTTGTAAACTAGGACGACGCAAATCAAGGTAGCGATACTTTAATCTGGTCTGTTCGCCAACTTCAACATTATCCTTAATTTCAAATGGAGGAACTTGTGCCTTATTTAAGACAACAACTTCACTCGCCTCAACTTCAACTTCACCAGTTTTCATGTCTGGGTTAACGCTAGAGCGTTTAACCACCTGGCCTTTTACCTGAATAACATATTCATTACCAAGTGCTTCAGCAGTTGCCATTAATTCTTTTCCGGAATCATGGTTGATGACAACCTGGACAATTCCTTCACGATCACGCAAGTCAATAAAAATCAGATTGCCTAGGTTGCGAACGCGTTGCACCCAACCGTAAAGGTTAACTTCTTGGCCAAGGTAGTCAGCTGTTATATTCCCACAATAATTCGTTCTTTTTTCCATTTTTAGTCCTTTAATTTCTTCATAAAAGATGACATGTTGTCAACGTCGCTTAACTTCAATTCAAGTGTTTTGCCATCAGCAAGACGTTTCAAATTTAACACTCCGTCGGCCAATTCTTTTGCGCCAAGCGTAATCACATAACGTGCATGCACGCGATCGGCCTTTTTAAATTGTGCTTTGAGCTTTTTCTGATCAACATCGTATTGTGCTCGATAGCCTTGACGGCGCAAAGAACGAGTAATTTCTACTGCTTTTACCTCTGTACCCTCGCCAATATTAGTAATAAAAAAGTCAATCCCTTCGTCAGTAAACAGGTCTGGGTTTTGCTCCTTTAAAACCAGCATTAGGCGTTCTTCACCGATACCAAAACCGACTGCGGGGGTTTCAGGTCCATCAAATTCCGCCACCAAGTTGTCATAACGACCACCACCCAAGATTGTAGTCGCAGATTCCCAAAGCTTTTTGTCTTCAACCATAAATTCAAAGATAATGCCAGAATAATAGTCAAGTCCGCGCACCAGATCATTATCAATTACGTAGTTAATGCCAAGCTGATCAAGCATCCCAGTGATCTGGTCAAAATTGGCACGAGCTTCATCATTTAAATAATCGATTATCTTTGGAGCGTCTGGTAAAAATTGCTTATCTTGTTCATCCTTGGAATCCAAAATACGCAAAGGGTTCTTTTCAAGCCGGCGCTTAGAGTCGTCAGACAACTGCTCTTTTAGTGGCCGGAAGTAGGCAACCAAAGCATCGTGGTAGTCCTGGCGAACCTGGGCATTGCCCAAAGTATTGATATGCAGCTCGTAATTTTTTACGCCTAATTTAGCTAGTAAATCATGAGCCAGGACAATTGTTTCAACATCAGCTAAGGGGTTTTTGGAACCAAAACTTTCGATCCCAATCTGATGAAATTCTCTTTGCCGTCCAGCTTGCGGACGCTCATAACGAAAAGTCGATTCGATGTAATAAACGTTAAAAGGCTTAACCATCTCCGGAGCGTATAATTTATCTTCAACGTAGGCCCTAACTACACCAGCTGTACCTTCAGGACGCAATGCAAGATGGCGACCACCTTTATCATTAAAATCATACATTTCCTTTTCAACGACATCAGATGTTTCTCCACTTGAACGAGAAAATACCTCGTAATTTTCAAAACTAGGCGTTCTGATTTCACGGTAGTTAGCCTGCTTGAAAAAATCACGCAGAATTTGTTCAACTTTTTCCCATGAAGCTGATTGTTCTGGCAGAATATCAACTGTCCCTTTTGGTCTTTGCACTCTCATATGATCATCCTTTTAATAAAAAAACGTCCTTGAATAAAATCAAGGGCGCTCTGAATTAGCACGGTACCACCTTTTGCCTGCTGCGAATAACGCTCGCGATACGTATATTATCTGGTAAAGGGGTCACAGTTAGCCTTTATCCACTTTTTTGCAGCTAAAAATAAGTGGTCTCTAAAAATAAAGTTGCTAAGCTTCAGTCTTTGTCATTGATAATTCTTGTTTTTAGCTTATAGTTTTACTAATGAAAAGTCAACCGTCAGTTAAAATAATTAAAGGTCCAAAACAATGGTAAACGGCCCATCATTTTCCAGTGATACTTTCATGTCTGCACCAAATTGTCCGGTCTCCACATGTAGCCCCTTATTAGTCAGCTCTTCATTGAAAAGCTGCCATAGCTCCTCGGACTTTGGCGGTCTCATTGCCTGAATAAAGCTAGGCCGATTGCCCTTCTTAGTATCAGCCAGTAAAGTAAACTGACTAACGCTTAATATCTGTCCATTGACATCGTTAATGTCGAGGTTAGTTTTACCATTTTCATCTTCAAAAATGCGCATTTTAGCGACTTTGTCCGCTGCTTTTTTGACCGTTGCAGCATCGTCGCCTTCTTTTAAACCAACTAATAAAAGAAGTCCCTTGTTAATCTCGCCGACATTTTCGCCCGCGATCTTAACTTTCGCCTTATTTACCCGTTGCACTACAACTCGCATTAATTATCAGCCCTTCTAGTTTCATATACATCCGGAATATCGCGCAATTTAGACAAAATACTATCTAGCTGCGCTGAATTGTTGACCGCGACAGTCGCATAAATATGAGCAATATTTTCTTCATTCACTTTGCCTGATAAATTATTAATATTAGGCGTTAACGAATTTAACTTAGTTAAGACATCACTAAGCAATCTGCTCCGGTTATAGCCAAAGACCTCAATATTGGCATTAAAGGCCTGAACGCTGTTTTCTTCAACATTCTCCCACTCAACCTCAATTAGTCTGCCTTGGCTGGCGTCATCATTAGTGATGTTGCGACAATCCCGGCGGTGAATTGTCACACCCCGTCCTTTGGTGACATAGCCGACAATTTCATCGCCCGGAACCGGATTGCAGCATTTAGCCAAATGCAGCATTAAGTCGCTGATTCCTTGGATCATGACCCCATTTTTGTGTTTAATCTTCATGGTCGAAGAATTGTTTCTAGCAGGGGTAGCGGAAGCAGACTTTTGTCCGGAGTTCAAGATTTCCTTTTCAAGTTCTTCTTGACGTCTTCTTTCATCTTCATGGCGAATATCAGCAGTCAACCGATTGACAACACTGATTGCGGAAAGGTCACCAAAGCCCACGGAAGCATACATTTCATCTGCAGTGTGATAATTTAATTGCTCCAGCAAATGCTCAATATGTTCCTTATCCATGAATTCTTTTGGTGAAAAGTCTTGCTCGCGCAGTTTATCGGAAATCATCTGCTCGCCTTGCTCAATACTATTTTCACGATCAAGATTTCTAAAATAGCGCCGAATCTTATTACGTGCTCGTGAGGTTTTCACCATATCTACCCAGTCACGCGAAGGAGCCGCATTTGACTGCGTCATGATGTCAATCACATCACCATTTTTCAGCTTATAGTCAAGCGGGACTAGCTTGCCATTTACTTTTGCCCCAACCGCGTGACCGCCGACTTGGGTATGTATTTCATAAGCAAAATCTAACGTCACAGAGCCCTTGGGCAGTTCATAAACTTCGCCTTTAGGGGTAAAAACATAAACGCGATCGGAAAAGATTTCACTTTTAACGCTTTTCATGAACTCATTTGCGTCTTGGGTTTCATCTTTTAGTTCAAGAATTTCACGCACCATGTCTAATTTTTCATTAGAACTGGTTTGCTCTACTCCGGTAAAATTACCCTGTTTATATGCCCAGTGAGCAGCCACACCATATTCCGCAACCTCATGCATTTGTTCAGTTCGAATTTGAATTTCGAGCGGTCGGCCGCCCGGTCCAATAATCGTCGTGTGCAAAGACTGGTAGCCATTAACTTTAGGAACAGCAATATAGTCTTTAAATCGTCCTGGCATTGGCTTCCATTTCGTATGAACGGCACCTAGGACAGCATAGCAATCCTTAACGGTTTGAACAATAACGCGCACGGCCAGCAAGTCATATATTTCATTAAAATCTTTATGCTTATTAACCATTTTTTTGTAAATGGAGTAAATGTGCTTAGGGCGCCCTTGAATATCATATGAAATACCTAAATCATCCAAGCTCTCCTTGAGAGTCTGGATTGCATCCTGAATATAGTTTTCACGTTCACTTCTTTTTAAGCTCATTAAATTGACAATGCGATAATAAGCCTTCGGATTGAGATAATGAAAGCTAAGGTCTTCCAGTTCCCATTTGATGGTTCCGATACCCAGGCGGTCAGCTAAAGGAGCGTAAATATCCATTGTTTCTGAGGCAATTCTGCGTTGTTTGTCTGGACGCAAATGCTCCAAAGTATGCATATTATGCAAGCGATCCGCCAGCTTGACCATGATCACGCGAATATCTTTGGCCATTGCAATCAACATCTTACGGTGATTTTCAGCCAAAAACTCCTGGTGAGATTTGTATTGGTACTTGTTCAGCTTGGTTACGCCATCGACAATAAAAGCTACATCTTTGCCAAAATTTTCTTTTATGTCATCGTTAGTCACATCGGTATCTTCAACGGTGTCGTGTAAAAAACCGGCAGCGACAGTATCAGGATCAAGCTTCAATGTTGCTAACGTTCCTGCCACTTGTGTGGGATGAACAATATAAGGCTGACCTGATGCTCTTTTTTGATTTTTATGGGCTTCACGTGCGAATTCATATGCCTTTTCAACAAATGCAAGTTGATCGCTAGTCAGATACTTTTTGCAGGTCTCAATTACCTGCTCGTGCGTCATTTCATGGTATTTCGACATCAAATCCACCTTCTTTATTTATAAATTTGTCTATCCATCAGACCAAAAATTTCAAAAATTAAGTAAATTAACCCAAAAAGCAGGTTGTAATTGGCGTATTTGATTAAAACAATTAAACAAAAACAGCACGGCAAAAGCAAAAGCCAGTAACGCTTCAGCTTTATTGTCTTAATTAAATTGCCAATATGGTAACTAATGACGCAATTTAAAATGATAAACAAAATGCCGACACGCCAAATGGTAGGCATTCGCAGCAAACTAAAAACAAGTGGCAAAGAAATCACCAACAAGGTCCACCAGATGATCGGCATTGCTTGATATTGATTTAATTTTTGGATGAATTTGATCTGTTTTATCTTTTCAATCAATTCTATTTTCCTAACTTAATTAATTTATTTATTATAACTCTTTTATCGTTCTTTGCGCTTAATAATTAATCCAATCCAGCGATCCTGTTTCATTGATAAAGTAATTGCAAAATTATTTTCTTCTAGTGCTTTAGTAATTTTGGGCAATTGTAAATAGTCGATGCCGGAAAAAATCACTTGTCCATGCGCGGATAAATGCTCATCAAGCTGGGGAATTAAGTCCAGCAAAATTTCTGCCAGGATATTGGCAACAATTAGATCAAACTTACCATCTATATTTTTTAATAAGCTGGCCTTTTGCACGGTAATCTTTTCACTCAAATGATTCAAGGCAATATTTTCTTTGGCCGAAGTGATCGCTTCATCCGAGATATCTGTGGCCACAACCTTTTTAGCACCTAAAAGTGCGGCGGCGATTGCCAAAATCCCTGACCCCGTGCCAACATCAATGACCGTTTTGGGTTCAACCAGAACTCGCTCTAGGCCCATCATTGCCAGTTGCGTAGTTTGGTGACCGCCGGTCCCAAAAGCCAGCCCCGGATCTAAGTTGATCAATTTCTGATCAGCAAATTGCGGCTGGTAATTTTCCCACTCAGGTACCACTGCCAGATGGCGCGAAAAGTTAATTACATGGTAGAACTTTTGCCAAACTGTATTCCAATCACTATCTGCGATATAGGAGGCACTAATCTCAGCTTTGCCGATTTTTAAACCATAGCCCTTTAATTCTTCAAGCTTGTGGCGATAGTTGGCAATTAATTGCTGGCGATCTTCATCTTCTTTAAAATAGGCATAAAAATCTGTGTCTTGCGGAAGGTCCTGAATGTCTGCCAGTTCAACCACTGTTGAATCTTTTTGCCAACCGGCCTGTTCAAAATCAGCTCTGCTGCGCGTTTCAGTTCCTAGGCAATGCAAAATGTCCTGACTATAAACATTTAAGGCGTCCTCAGCTTCCTGGCTTGTTTCGATCTTAATAGTTAACAATTTCATGAAAACACTCCTTTTTTACTTTTTCTTCGGTAATGCTATGATTTAAAAAGGTGATTAATATGTCTAAGAAGAAAAATAAAATTGAAAAAACACTCGTTGAAAAAATTTTAGATAAAAATCAGATTCCCTACCACCAAGCAACGTTTGCAACACATAAGGATAGTGGCGGCGTAGCGCAAATGGATACTTCTATTCTAAACGAGAATGAACATTTGGTCTATAAAACACTGGTTTGTTCCGGAAATAAAACTGGGACCGTCGTTGGCGTTATTCCAGTAACTGAACATTTAAGCATGAAAAAACTGGCACAGCACTCTGGCAATAAAAAATGCGAAATGCTGCCATTAAAAGATTTAGAAAAAACAACTGGTTATGTTCATGGTGCGAATACCCCAATTGGAATTTATTTCAATCATCATTTCCCGATCTTTCTTGATGAGTCAATGAAAAAGGAAAATGAGATTGCCGTTTCGAGTGGAAAGCTTGGTCGAAGTGTTTTTCTGAACCCGACTGATTTGCAAAAAGTCACTAATGCCACTTTTTGCGACCTATTAGAATAGTTTTTATATTTATCTTTTTTAAATTCATATTGTCTTTTTAATATTTTATAAAATAACTAATCGAATTCAAATTTTTATATAAAATTAATTTATTTAAAGGTGGAATATTTTAGTATATTTGTAATATAATAAAAAAATAATATGAAAGAAAAAGGTATATAACAATGACTCTATTATCAGACGAGCAGCTAGCTAACATCGCTCAAGATTATTTTTTGAGCCAACTTAACATCGCAGATATATCAAAAAAATATAATTTATCACGCTATTTAATCGCTAAATCAATCGAAGAAGCAAAAGATAAGGGAATTGTTAAAATTTCAATAGCAAAAAGCCCTAAAAGAGCTCAAAGTTTAGAAAATGAGCTGCAACAAAATTTCAAGTTGAAGGAAGCATATATTCTTGATGATTTTGAAGCTAAAAGTGATGATAATAGCGAACTCATTACAGATTATGCTGCCAAGCAAATCCAAAACTACACGAAATCGGCCAATGTGATTGGTGTTACTTGGGAAACTTTGCTTGCCGACATTATTGATAATTTTACCGAAGAAGATCGTGAAGACTTAACTTTTGTTCAATTACTCGGTCATCCTGTAAATCCTGAAAATCGCAATTTGCAGTTAGTGCAAGAAGCAGCAAAGAAGTTTAACGCACAGGATTTAACTTTTCCGGCTCCACTATACTCTGTTAATCCCAAAATTGTCAGCGAACTAAAAGGCGAGCCATATTATGAGCAAGTTGAAAATATTTTTTCACAAATTGACATGCTCTTTTCAGGGATCGAAACTGCTCAGTCGCTTGAAACAGATCAGTTTTTTATGGACAATTACTCTGACAAACTCTTGAAGAACGTTGACAATGTTCAAATTGCTGGCATGATTTTTGGTCGTCCATATGACATTAACGGTAATTTTTATGAGCCGATTGACTCAAATATTTGTGGTATTACTCGTCAAGAGATTATGAAAGTCCCAACAAGATTTGTGGTAGTTAAAAAGAGCTTTAAGGAAGATGCCCTTCTTGGTGCACTTAGAAGTGGTGTTATTACTCATTTAGTGACTAACAGCAGTATTGCTGAAGGCGTTTTGCAAAAAAATAAAGCTTTTGCGTAGACCCACCTTTTTCAATCCCTAGAAACTAGCTCGTGTGATTTAAGGATCATAATCGAACACAAAAACCTCACCTTGTCCAAGCAAGATGAGGTTTTTTCTATATCTAAAGATGCTCACATAAAGAGCGAAAGTAATTATCCTAAATCAATTTTCGCCAAAACTGCTTGCATTTTATCTGCCGAATTAAGCATTTTTTGCTGTTCAGCTGCAGACAGCTTTGTTTCGATTACTTCACTGATGCCCGTACCATCAATAACTGCAGGCGTCCCCAAATAAAGCTGGTCTTTGATACCGTATTCCCCATTGATTGGTGCCGAAATTGGCAAAGAAATTGCTTGATTAGTCAGTATTGCCTTGACGATTTGAACGAGCATCATCGCAATCCCATAAAAAGTAGCACCCTTGTTTTCGATGATTTTAGCCCCTTTTTGCCGCACTTCCTGTTCGATCACAGTTAACACCTCGTCATTCAGCTCAGGGTAACTTTGCAGGGCTTTACCGGCAATTCTTGTTTCACTAAAGTTTTCAAATGAAGTGTCGCCGTGTTCACCTAAAACAAGTGAATTAACCTGATCAACCGGAACAGCTAATTGGCGGGCTAATTTAACCTTGAGTCGGGCTGTATCTAACGAAGTACCCGTGCCGATAACCCGACTTGTCGGAAACCCGGATATTCTTTGCGTGAGTGTTGTTAAAATATCAACAGGATTAGCCGAAACCACGAAAATGCCCTTAAAACCGGAATCTACGATCGGCTGAACAATACTTTTTAAAATCGCCACATTTTTGTTAACCAGGTCCAATCTGGACTCACCTGCTTTACGCGGAACACCGGCAGTAATCACGACTACATCTGCATCTTTGGCGTCTTCGTATTCGCCGGCATGCACGTAACAGTCACTTGTAAAAGGAGTGATATCCTCCAAATCCATGGCATCGCCAACAGGTCGCTGCTTGACAACATCAATAATAACCAGCTCACTAAGCTGAGTTTGCTGGAGCAAATTGTTTGCAAAAGTTGAGCCCACAGCTCCGTCACCCACCAGAATCACTTTTTTGGTCATTTTCTTTTTCCTTCCATTAGCTTAGAATAGCTTTTTCGCAATTTTTTACAGCAAAACACTTTTAATTTGCGCGCACCAATTTGGCCATTTGCATTCCCGCTTGACGACCAAAGACAACTGTTTCAGCAATCGAGTTGCCACCAATTCGATTATTGCCGTGTAGTCCACCGGACACTTCCCCTGCCGCAAAAAGTCCAGGAATAACATGCCCATTGCTATCTAAAACTTCCGTTTTGGCGGTAATGTGCAAACCGCCCATTGTATAGTGAATCGCCGGATTAATATGAATGGCAAAAAATGGTCCGC
>CALYQE010000063.1 GCA_945281075.1 uncultured Lactobacillus sp.
CCGAAGTGGACACCAGCTTCAAGTAATTGTTTCATTGAAACTACTGACATAATATTTCCTCCTGTGGTTTTATTCCTCTCAAGCGTTCATTTCAGCGTTTCACCATTGTTTGGCACCAAAACGCTGATCGCCCTTGATGTTTTTTCAGGTGTGCTTCAACAACACACAGATAAGATAATACTAGATTTAGCGCTAAGAATCAACCCTAAAAATCAACTGCATGCTCGCGTAAAAAGTTTTCTTTCCACGGGCGGTCATGATGCTTAAACCAATATTCTCTTTTTAAAGCTAGGCTTTTATTCGTAAACTCTTCGTGATAAATCAGTTTTACCGGTCGCCTTGTTTTGGTATATTTTGCCCCTTTACCAGAATTATGATTGGCTAAACGATTTTCAAGATCTGTCGTAAAGCCACCATAAAAACTGCCATCTTTGCATAAAAGAACGTAAAAATAATACTTTTTTTGCTCATCATGCTCTAGCCGCTCTTTTGGCGTCTCACGAATTATTTTTTGAATCGCCGGTAAAAAATTGCCCTTTTGATCATGAACTTCGATCGCATCCCTTAACACAAGACCATCGCTAGCCGTATGCTTGACCGCTTCAACCACAATCAAATTTGCGTCATCACCGCGGTGAGATACATATGGCTGAACCATTTTGATGCTTAAATCATGTTTCAAGCAGAAATAAGCAATTTCATTTAGCCTCTCCGGGCGGTGAACCATATATATTTTGCCCTTCATTTTTAATAAGCTGCTGGCTACATCAATTATTTCTTCAAGCGTGATCATTATTTCATGCCTAGCAATTGCCTTTTTAGGATCAGGATTCACCTTATGGTCTTTAGCGTTCTTAAAATATGGCGGATTAACGACAATCACGTCATAAGAATCCTTGCGCAAAAACTTCGGAGCATCAATCACATTGCGTTGAAAGACCTGAATGCGATTTTCAAGCTGATTTAATGCAACAGAGCGTTCAGCCTGAGAGGCAGCTTCAGTTTGAATTTCAATTGCATCATAATGAGCCCGGTTAAAGTAGGCCAGATAAATACTGGCCGCACAATTGCCGGCACACAAATCAGCAACTTTGGAGCGATCTTTAATCGCTTCTTTTGCCCTTGCTGCTAACAATAAGGTATCAAGTGAAAAACTAAAAGCATCTTTATCTTGAATAATTTTCAGATTATCACTATACATATAATCAATTCGTTCATTTTTGGCCAAATTTACCATAGATATTTATCCCCTCGCCAACCTTTGTTATAATATTTTACAACATTGGAGGAAAATATGTTTTATCACATTATTCGTCCGATCGCTCGCTTTATTGTCTGGGTGATCAATGGACATTTACACGTTAATCATCGCGATCGTATTCCCGAAGGAAATTACATCCTAGCCGCACCCCATCGAACATGGTGGGAACCGATACTATTCGCCTTGGCTGCTAGTCCTAAGGAATTTATGTTTATGACCAAAATCGAATTGTTTAAAAACCCGATTTTAAGGTTTATTTTGAAACATGCACACGCTTTTCCGGTCGACCGTCAAAATCCGGGACCTTCTGCTTTAAAAACGCCGATTAAAGGACTTAAAAATGGCAACTATTCATTAATTATTTTCCCTTCTGGCACAAGACACTCCGCTAAGCTGAAAGGCGGAACAATTGCAATTGCCAAGCTTTCCGGCAAGCCCATCGTACCTGTGGTTTATCAGGGACCACTAACCTTTACCGGTTTACTAAAAAGACAGCCCCTTGAAGTCTGTTTTGGCAAGCCCTTGACTGTTGACCGCAAAACTAAACTCACCCATGAAAACGAAACCTCTTTCGATAATCAATTAAAAAGCACTTGGGATAAACTAGACCAAGAGCAAAATCCTGATTTTCATTATCAGGCAAAATAAAAAAGGTTGAACTACAAAAAAGTTCAACCTTTTTTTGTAGTGTTAAAATTAGGGAAACGGCAATTGAATGGAGGAAATTAAAAATTGTTAGAAAAATCATTTTATAAAAAAATGTTAAGCAAATCCTTCCCATTTCCGATCAAAGTAACATATTGGGATGGTAAGGGCGAGGTTTATGGTAACGGCAGTCCTCATCTTGAAATTATTTTTCACGAAAAAATTCCTGTTAGTGAGATTACCCGCAATGCTTCTTTAGCCTTAGGCGAAGCATACATGGATAAGAAAATTGAAATAAAAGGCAGTTTGCAAGAATTGATCTTTGGC
Source organism: uncultured Lactobacillus sp. (assembly GCA_945281075.1). Lineage (GTDB taxonomy): Bacteria > Bacillota > Bacilli > Lactobacillales > Lactobacillaceae > Lactobacillus. The sequence goes on from CALYQE010000063.1 coordinate 2,234, forward strand.
GCCTATGAAAGTGCTGATAGCTTCATGCGCTCAAGCAAGTTTCGAAAATTTATGCCGCACCAAAAGCATACTGAAGAACAAAGTGAAAAAGACGTGCAAAGTCACTATGATATCGGCAATGACTTTTATCGTTTATGGCTCGATCCGACAATGACCTATTCCTGTGCATATTTTACAGCAGGAAATGAAGACAACTTGGAAAAAGCGCAAATTGACAAAATCAAGCATATTCTTGACAAGCTGAACCCGGAAAAAGGCAAAAGTCTCCTTGACATCGGTTGTGGCTGGGGCACTTTAATGCTGCAGGCGGCAAAAGAATATGGTCTCAAAGTCACTGGCGTCACGCTCAGCGAGGAACAGTATAAATTTGTCCAAAAGAAAATCTACGATGAAAATTTACAAGACCAAGCCGAAGTCAAATTAGAAGACTACCGCGAACTTGGCAACCAGCAATGGGACTATATTACTTCGGTGGGAATGTTCGAACATGTCGGAAAAGAAAACTTGGGTCAATATTTTGAAGATGTTGCCAAATACCTGAAAAAAGATGGCGTTGCCTTGATCCATGGTATTACCCGTCAGCAAGGCGGCGCAAGCAATGCTTGGATTGACCGCTATATTTTCCCAGGTGGTTACATTCCCGGACTTGCCGAAAATGTTCAGCATATTGTCGAAAATGGTCTGCAGATTGATGATCTGGAAATGCTGCGGCGCCATTATCAAAGAACTTTGGAGATCTGGGATCATAACTTTAAACAACATCTTGATGTTATCAAACCAAAAATGGGCGAACGCTTTACCAGAATGTGGGATCTCTACTTGCAAGCCTGTGCAGCCTCTTTTGAATCCGGCAATATTGATGTGGTGCAGTACCTGATAACTAAAGGTCCTTCGGGTAAAAACCTTCCAATTACCCGTGATTATATGCTTGGAAAGTAGTTTTATTCCAAGTAAAAAAGCATGATCAAAAAATGATCATACCTTTTTTGTTTGCTTTATTTATTTCATCTCAAAAATCTTGCCCGGATTAATCACATCATTTGGATCAAAGAGGGTTTTAATTTTCCTTAGCATTTCGGTGTAATCGTGGCCGTAGAATTCTTCATAGTAGTTGGCTCTAGCATAACCAATCCCATGTTCACCAGACATATTTCCATCAAGCGCCTTAGCCGTTTTATACAGCTCCGAAATCACTTTGTTGCTGGTTTCAGCATATTGTTCATCAGTCATTTCGTCTGAACAGAGGTAGATGTGCAGATTGCCATCACCGGCGTGACCAAAGTTAGGAATTCGAATCTTTAATTCTTTTTCAAGCTCTTCAATACGATCCAAAACTTCAGGAATATGGTTGATTGGCACGCAAATGTCAATTTCATCCATCTTTGGTGTAGATTTCTGAATTGCCAGCAGCAATTCTTCTCGACATTTCCAGATTTTCTTAGCTTCGTCTGAATCTGCACCCAAAACCAAGGCTTCTTTGGCCTTAAATTCTTTGACCACTGAAAGAGCCTGTTCCAATTCAGCCTTCCATTCTTCTTCGGTAAAAGAATCCAAGCCTAAAATGATAAAACCATCACCATCTTTAATTGGAAATTGATCATTAGCGTATTTTTCCCATAAATCAATTACTTTACGCCCCATAAATTCAACCGTGGTTGGCACTACGCCCGAAGCTAGGATGGCGGGTACTGATTTAATGGCATCATTTAAAGTTGGAAATGGGATAATCGCGTTGATTGTCTTGCGGGGATTAGGGTATAAGCGCAAAGTTACTTCTGTGATTACCCCAAGAGTCCCTTCTGCGCCAATGAGCAAGTCTTTGAGTGAATAGCCGGAGGAAGATTTAACCGCCTTTGACCCAAATTTGTATAATTTACCATCCGTTAACACCACTTTTAATTCGCGAATATGTTCTCTGGTAACTCCATATTTAATTGCCTTCAAGCCGCCCGCATTAGTTGAAACGTTGCCACCGATAGTTGCCCAGTGCATCGCTGGCGCAGGCATATAAGTAAACGGCTTATCACTTAAATATTCCTCAATGTCCTTCAGTCTGATTCCCGCTTGTACCGTCATCGTTAAACTATCCGGATCATATTCTAGGACTTTATTCATCTTGACCATATCTAAAGAAATACCGCCATCAACTGATAAGTTAGCGCCCATTAACCCGGTTGAATTGCCACGCGGAACTAACGGAATATGATTATCGCTAGCATACTTAACCACCTTAGAAACTTCGTCATTATTAACTGGCTGAATTACCAAGTCAGGTAACGCGGTCACTGTTCTGAATTGGTCATGATCCCAATGCGTCGTTGGTTCTGTGATAAAGCGCTCTGGATCAGAAATAAAACTTCTCAAATTTTCGCGATCAGTTTGAGTTAATTGATGATAATTCATATAAAAAACATCTTCCCTTTTTAAAAATCATAAACAAAATTAATAGTTATTATAATTAATTTACCTTTTTGTGTAATCGCTGTCAATACTGTTTTAACCGCAAAAAAAAGCGAGCTCTTTGCGAACTCGCTTATCAACTACTTTTTGTAATTTTGCAGTGTATAAAGATTATAATAATACCCTTTTTGAGCAAGAAGACTTTCATGATTGCCGCGTTCAATAATCTTCCCATCATTAAGCACAATAATCTGATCAGCATCCACAATTGTCGATAATCGGTGCGCAATTGCCAGCGTAGTTCTTCCCTTCCGCAAGCTCTTCAAGCCCTGTTGAATCAAAGTTTCGGTTTCAGTGTCAACATTGGCCGTTGCTTCATCCAAAACCAAAATTTTCGGATCTGTTACAAGCGTGCGGGCAAACGAAATGAGCTGACGCTGTCCTTGACTAAACTCACTACCATTTTCACCGACTTTTGCATGATATTTACCAGGCAATTCTTCAATAAAGCCGTCGGCTTGCACCGCTTTTGCCGCATCAACGATTTGTTGATCAGTAATCTTGTCATTATACAGCCTGATATTAGAATTAATGTCGCCGTAAAACATGAATGGATCCTGCAGCACTAGCCCCAATTTTTGCCGAAGTTCTTCTTTCGGAAATTTTTTGATGTCAATACCGTCGATAAGGATTTCCCCTTGATAAAACTCATAAAAACGCATCATGACGTTAATAATCGAACTTTTACCAGAACCAGTATGACCGACTATGCCCAACGTTTCGCCCGGATTAACCGTAAACGAAATATCATGCAAGATTTCATTTTTGCCATCATACGAAAAGCTAACGTGCTTAAATTCAATTTTGCCTTTGGTAATTTCCAATCCCGCTTGCGCGTCCTGTTGCGGTTCATAATCTGTGTTATCAAGGATACGGAATATTCTTTTTCCGGCAACGATTCCGTCTTGGAAAAACGTCATTTGATCCATCATGTTAGCAATCGGATTGAAGAACTGCGAGATATACTGCGAAAAGGCATAAACAACGCCGGCAGGGACAAAAGTTTGCCGTAAAGGAAAGCCAAAGTACATTAAAGTCAAAGCTAACGCCAGTGAGTACAACAAGCTAGTTAAAGGTGACAGCAAGAGTGAATTAAGGTTAATCATATCAAAACGGGTTTTCATTAACGCTTGGTTTTCACTCTCAAAATGACCGGTCATTCTGTCTTCTTGTTTAAACTGTTGAATTAACGAAACACCTTCAATTGATTCGTTCAAATTGGTATTAATTCGGCTAAGCCGTTCACGATAACTGCGGTATAATTTGGAACTTCTTCTGGAATATTGCCAGATAATGAACAGTAGAACTGGTAAAAAGGCCAGAACAATCAAGCCAGCTAAAAAACTGGTAGAGAACATGGCGATCAGGGCCGAAACAATGGAAAAAATCGAAATGACTACACTTGAAAGAACAGTCAAGAAATTGCTTAAGGTCATCGTATCATTGGTAACCCTAGAAACGATCGAACCAGCAGGAGTTTGATCAAAGTAGCGCATCCCAAGCTGGTGAAGTTTTTCGTATAAAGCTGAACGCAGACTTTCAAGTGACTTTTCGGAACCAAGTGCAAAGAAGTATTCGTAAGTAAACTGCAAAATCCCCTTTATCACTGAACCAAAAGCATATAAAAAGCCGGCAAATAAGATGACTTGCGTGGTCACATTGGCTTTCACAAGATAGTTGTCCAGAAAAGACTGCAAGCCATATGGAAGGAGCATGTTGATGACACTAACCAAAAATGCACCGACCCCAGCAATAATCATCTCGTTTTTGAACCGCAATACAAACCGCAAAATGCGCTTAAAAATACCGATTTGTTCTTTTACAGGAATTTCTTTTGACCAAACAGACTCGTAATTATTTTGCTCTTCCAAATTATTCACCTACCTTGTCTTCTAATTCTTGTCTTTGCCACATTTCTGCATACCAACCTTGTTCAGCCAGTAACTGCTCGTGTGTTCCGCGTTCAACAATGCGTCCGTTTTTTAACACCAAGATCAGATCGGCATTCATGACGGAAGTCAAACGGTGGGTGGCAATTAAAGTGGTTTTTCCATCACGTTCTTTTCTTAGTGATTCTAAGATTGCCATCTCAGTTCGAGCATCAACTGCTGATAAGGCATCATCTAAAACTAAGATTTTACTTTGCTTTAAGAGTGCCCGCGCGATCGACATTCGTTGCTTTTGACCACCGGATAAGGAAACTCCATTTTCTCCAATTAGCGTGTTGTATCCGCCAGGCATCTGGAGAATGTCATTATGCAAATCACTCTTCTTTGCGGCAGTAATAATCGAATTTTGATCCGAATCAGCATTCGAAAAAGCAATATTCTTTTGAATACTGGTTGAAAATAAGTAGTTGTCTTGTGGCACATATGAAATTTGCCGCAATAAAACATTTAACGGGATTTCACGGATATCGTGACCGTTTAAAGTGATCTGACCATCATATTTATCAAATTCACGCAGTAAGAGCTGAATAATTGTTGTTTTCCCGGCACCGACTTTGCCCACCAGACCCAAGGTTTGACCCGTTTTGAGCGTAAAGTCAATATTGTGTAAAACAGGAATTTGCGGTTCATCAGGGTAAGCAAACGACTTTACCTGATAAGTCAAGTCACCATCAATATCTTTTGCCTTGAGACTCAAATCCGCCTTTTGATCGGTAATTTCCGGCTTTTCATCCAATAATTTTTCCACGCGGTCATAGCTGGCGCTACCACGCTCTAAAATATTAAAGAGGTAGCCAATTGCAAACATTGGCCAAACCATGTTGCCAATATAGGCAATGAAGGAAACTAATTGTCCAATGGTCAGGGCTTTATTAGTTACTAGTAAGCCCCCATAAATGATCGTAATCGCATAAGTTAAACCGATCAGCAAGGTGCCCAAAGGGTCAAAAAGTGAATCCCACTTGAAGACCCTTTTGTTAATTTGAATCGTCTGCTTGACCATGTCGTTGAAAGCAGCTGTATCTTCTTTACCTTGTCCAAAAGTTTTGATTACTTTAATTCCAGAAACAGATTCCTGGGTCTTATTATTCAAACGTGAAAAAGCTGCTTGCGATTCATCAAAAGCATCATAAAGCTGATCCCCTAATTTCCATGCCCCCCAAGCTAAAAATGGAAATGGCAATAAGGCAACAATTGTCAGGCGCCAATCAACAAAGATAACCATTGCAAACATGGTTGAAACAGTCATTAATAATGAATCAACAAGTGTTAAGACACCTTCACCTGCAACTTCTTGAATTGCCGAAACATCATTAGTTGCGTGCGCCATCAAATCCCCCGTACGATGTCTTTGATAAAAAGTCCGGTCCATCTCCATAAAGTGCCGAAACAGTTTTGAGCGCATTTGTAATTCAAGCTCTGCTGCTCCACCCAAAATTTGTTTACGCCATAAAAAACGAAAACCATATAGCAATGCAGCTGCAAAAATAATAGCCAGAATCAACAAACCATATTGTTCCCATGAAATGTGGCCACGGTCGAGCTGATCAGCCATCAAGCCCAAGATTCTTGGTGGAACCAAATTGATCACTGAGGTTAGAGCTAAAAACGTCACTCCAATTAGATAACGCTTCTTTTCTTTTTTAAAAAACCATCCCAGCTTAAAAAATATACCCATTTTTCACCTTTCTTCCCAAGAAAAAAGACGGAGAAATAATCCCCGTCCTTATTTACAATCCAGTAAAATTGATTATTTTTGATGCTTCATCATATTCATCACTTGGTTGACCTTCTTGGCAGAAGGTTTTTGTCCCATTTGTGACATCATAGCAACAATCATGTCTTCACTAATTGGTGGATTATCTTTAAAATATTTCTTCATATATGCTCTTGCACCATAAAATCCGCCGACAAGGCCAACTAATAGTGCCACAATAATTAAAACAATCGCTAATCCAAATTTCATAAAATAGTCACCTCAATTTGTCCAATAGGTATATCTTACCGAAAATTTAAGTAAATTTAAAGAAGAAAATCAGTCTTTTCTCAAACCTTTCTTGCGCTGAGCCTTTTTGGCTTTTTCGGAAGTAACTTCTTTGCCATTTTTATCGATAATAACCAAGTTTTCAACATCTTGTTTAAAACCCGCGCGGAAATTCTTAATAAACTCTTGATGAAGCTTTTCCCGCTCTTGTTCTTCTTCGGCACTCAGGCCTTCTTTTTCCTTTTTATGATAAAGATCATTGATTCTGTTAATCATCTTTTTTTCATTATCTTCAGTCATTGTTATGCACCTCTCAATGTAAAAAGTCTACCCTATTTTAAGCAAGAAAAAAAGTTTAAATTCTTAGAACGCTTGTTTGTATTACGCGCAGATTTCTGCTAGAATAAGGATATAAAGATACTAGACTAAATGGGAGTATAAAATGACCAACAAGCAAAACTCTAAGCAACTACAAATTTTACATTATATCTATGATACGGTTGAAAAACGGGGTTTTCCGCCAACAGTTCGTGAAATCTGCCAAGGAGTTCAGCTTTCTTCAACCTCAACGGTTCATGGTCATTTGTCAAGGCTAGAGCGCAAGGGTCTAATCGTTAAGGACGCCACCAAACCACGGGCATTGGAAATTACCGCCGAAGGGAAAAAAGCTATCGGTGTTAAGCCAACAGATATTCCTGTTGTGGGTGTCGTAACTGCTGGTCAACCGATTCTTGCCGTGGAAGAGATTGAAGATTACTTCCCGCTTCCACCTGATTTGGCCAATGATGCTGGCGATCTGTTTATGTTGCACGTCCACGGTGAAAGTATGATCAATGCTGGTATTTTAAATGGTGATGATGTGATTGTTCGCAAGCAAAGCACCGCCTCCAACGGTGAAATTGTTGTTGCAATGACTGATGAAAATGAGGCGACTGTCAAGCGCTTCTATAAAGAGAAGGATCATTACAGGTTGCAGCCTGAGAACGATACCATGGCGCCGATCATTCTCACCAGTGTTCAAATTTTAGGTAAAGTGGTTGGTCTTTACCGTAATAATATTATTTAGTTGCTCTCAGCTTCCCAATTAATAAGACTGCTCATTTATCTAATGAGCAGTTTTTGTTTAAGCGCTGCTTCTAGTTGCTTTAGGCCAATATTTCTGCGCTCTAATTGGTTAATAATAGCTTCGTTTTCTTGAAGCTTGGTCCTCACTAAGTCCAAATTTTGTCGCCACTGCAATTCAGTACCGCACGCTTGATCATGTCGTAACTTAATTGTACAAATTTCTTGTAAAGAAAAGCCTAATTCTTGCAGTTTTTTAATTTCCTCAAAGGCAGCTGTTTCCTGTTCAGTGAACCAATAATTTTTGCCTTTACGCTTCGGAGTCAAAAGCTTTAACTGCAGATAAAATCTGACTGTGTCCTTAGTCGTCCCCATTTTATTAATAAACTCTTTTAAATACATTTTTACTCCTTGACGTTGGGTTAACCCCACATAGTTAAATAATGACCGGAGGTACAATTTAATGATCTTTTTGACTAAATTTCTAATCATTTTATACGCCATCTTAATGGCAATTTCCGCACTAGCAAGTTATCGGAAGCTTCCCCTTTGGCTAACTGGTCTCAATACCGTTACCGGCGTCTTAACCATTTTTTTTTGTCTAACCGGGCAAAAGCCGCTGACCATTTCTCTGCTAGTTGGCTTTTTGTTCATTGCTTTAGCTAATGGCTACTTCCTGCATCAAAAAGTCAATTGGAGTCACTGGCTAATTAGGCTCCTTTTAACTGGTATTTTGATTTGGCTAAATTGGCACTTTTGATCTCTTGGCGGCTAAAAAATGACCCCAGTCTTTTTAAGCTAGGGAAAACAAATCTAAGATTTCCACATTCATTATCTTTTTCGATTTCACAATATTTTTC
>CALYQE010000064.1 GCA_945281075.1 uncultured Lactobacillus sp.
AAAATCATGAACCCGATCGGCTTGTACATCATCATGGCAATCGAAAAGATGTTATCGATTAGGAATGAAGTGACCATTACCTGTAAGGAAGCACTAATTGCTCCGCCTAGTCCACCGGCAATCGCAGTGATGATAATTAAGCGCCGCGATGGCATAATTAAGCCGTATAAAATTGGTTCAGTCACCCCTGCGAAAATTCCAGTGACGGTAATTGAACCTGATAAACCTCTTAACTTGCTGTCCTTGTTCTTTAATAAGCTATATAAAAAGGTTCCAAGTGCAACACCAATTTGAGCCCAAACCGCACACACGCCTACACCACCAACGACGTCGCCGCCATACATTTTTAAATTTTGCAGCGTAATGGGAACTAATCCCCAGTGCAGGCCCAAGACGGTTAGGAACGAATATGATGCCCCCAAAACTAAGCCCGCGACAGGTCTACTCTTACTGAACAACCACATGATAATCGTTGAAATCCAGTTGCCGACGGTATTTCCAAAAGGTCCAAAGATCAGGACCGTAGCGGGTACCAGAATAATAAGACAAATCGTTGAATTTAAAAAGATCTGGATTTGTTGCGGAATAATTCGTTTTAACAAGCGGTCTAATAAAACGTAGACCCCAATGATAATAAAAATGGGAAAGACGGTAGTTGAATAATCGATTGGGTCCAGCGGCATGCCAAAAAGATTAAGGTGGTGTTTACCAATCAGTTGGGTAAAATTAGGCTCCAAAAGAGCAGCTCCTAAGGCGCCACCAACAAAAGGATCAGCTTTAAATTCTTTGGCTAGGGTAATGCCGACAAAAATTGGCAGAAAATAGAAAATGGCGTTACCAGCAGCCGATAGAACTTGATAAGGGATACTTGTCGCTGACAACCAGTGGAAGTTGACCAAAACGGTGAGTAGTGCTTTAACCATGCCTGCACCAGCCATTACAGACAGCAGTGGCATGAAAGCACCAGAGATGATTTTCGTCAAAGAGGTTTTAGTTTTTTGCTTCTGGCTAGTAGCTGAATTTGCGGGTAAGTCATGGTGACGGTGCAAGTCCTTTTGGATAGCATCATAGTATTCACCAACGTTAGTCCCAATTACCACTTGCTCTTGGCCGCCACTATTAACAACGCTAAGAACGCATGTGAGTTGATTTAAGTGATCTAGATCAACTTTGCTATTGTCTTTCAGATCAAATCGCAATCTGGTGACACAATGGACGAGGTTATTAACATTGTCGGCACCGCCAACGTCTTTTAAAATTGCTTTTGCTTCCTTTTCTACCTTACTCATATATGCTCCTAACTGATTACCAAAATAAATTATAAAACCAAAAGTTTATTTTAATATTTTTTTAAAATAACGAACATTATAATTTAGCCTAGTTTAATTGTCAAACTGCTTTAGGTGCAAAAGTTAAATTAATATTAATATTGCTATTGATAAACTGGCTATTATAAAATCAAAGTATTAGTTAATTTTGTCGGAGCTAAAAGTAAAGGAAAAACTATGACTAAGGAAATCAATGTCCTAACTACAACTGATCTTCACGGTTTTATCTCGAATGAAGGTGAGCCGCCTGCATTAGCATTACAAGGGCTAAAGGGAAAATACCCTAATTCTCTGCTGATGGATAGTGGCGACTTTTTTGTTGGTAATCAATTAACAACTTTTTTCTGTGATCAAATGCCGGTTTCTCCCCTTGTAGATTATGCCAAAAAAGTCGGCTTTGATGTGATGGTGCCGGGAAATCATGACTTTGATCATGGGATTAAATACCTCAAAGAACAAGTTAGTCACTTAAATGCAGATTATGTCTGTTGTAACGTTTTCAATGAGCGTGGTGAATTAATCTTTTCGCCATATGCAATTAAAGAAATCGCCGGTGTCAAGGTGGGCGTGATTGGCTTATTAACGAGCAGAATGTCAATGATCAGCGATTTTCCGGTTACTACCGGCGTAATCGTTAAGGACGCTTTACCAGAGTTACAAAAGCAAGTAGCTGATTTGCGAAACAAAGTAGACCTGGTCTTGGTGGGCTATCATGGCGGACTGGAACGCGACTTGGCCACACAAAATGAAATTAATTACGCTACTGGCGAAGACGAAACCTTTAAACTGGTTTCACAAACACCTGGCATTGACGGCTTTAGTTGTGGCCATCAGCACCGTGTAAATCACGGTAAAATCAAACAAGCTTTGGTTGTTCAAGGCGGTTATCGCGGCAATTATTATGGCCATATGACTTTTGAGTTCAATGAGCAAAATGAGCTGGTAAAAAGTCACGAAGAGGTAATTGCAACAGCAACTTTACCAGCGATGAAAGGCGACTTTTATCAAGAAGATGACTACCAAAAATGGTTGCAAGAACCATTGGACCTTTCACATTTAGTCAGCTTTTTGCAAGCCAAATTTGCGCGCAAGCACATGGGCATCTTTATCAGCTTAAAGGGCCAAACTAGAAAACAAGTGATTGATTCTTTCACTATTCCATATGGCGTGAGAATATATCATTTAATTTTGCCGGAATATCAAAAATTTGTGCAGCAGGATTGGACTTTTAAGGCGGAAGACTATCAAGAAGGCGCACAAGACTTTATCATTTTGACTAATTCATATGATGTACCCGAATTTCGTTTAACCGAACAATTTGTGGACAACATTTTTGATGAATATTCATACTACTTAAAGCAAGACAAGTAAGGAGAAGATCATGGGAGTAATTGGAATAGCAGTGGTTTTGGGACTACTTTATTGGGTCAGCTTTGATCGCAAAAAGATCGATTTTAAATCAATTTTATATCTCTTTCTTACGGAAATAGTTTTTCTGTTTTTAATTTTAAAAACTTCGCTCGGGAATTGGATTATTAACGGCTTATCGGGCAGCTTAAATATTATTAGTGCTTCAAGCAGTAAAGGGGTTAACTTCGTTTTTGGCGATTTAAAAAATCCGCAAGCTGCTTCCCAGTTCTTTTTAGATGTTTTGTTGCCACTGATTTTTATCTGTGCCTTAATCGAATTGCTGCAATATTTGCGTATTTTACCGCTCATTATTAAGTACGTTGGCAAGGTCTTAAAGAAGCTGTTTCACATTGATGAAATTAATGCCTTTACGATTTTAAGTTATCCGTTTGTCAGCAATGGGGTCTTTGTTCCCTTTAAAGACCAAATGAAGGACATGGTGCCTAATCAGTTGTTCACGTTATCGATTTATACTTTATCGAATACAACGGTCACGATGATTGCCTCGTACATGCACATTATTAAATCTGAATTTATTATTGTTGCCTTAGTGCTTAACTTATTTACTTCAATTATTGTGGCCAAAATAGTTGCGCCGTATGATATTTCTAAGGTTAACTACGAGATCACCACTAAGAGCACCAACCAAAAGTCCTTAATCACGCGGTTAATTGATAGCATGAATTTAGGCTTTAGGTTGGCAATTAATATTTCTGTTTCAATCATTGGTTTTGTTTCCTTAATTACCTTTGTTAATATTATTTTCGAATCTGGCTGTGGCAAAACTTTGACGTCTTTAATTGGTTATGTTTGTGCTCCTGTTGCCTTTTTAATGGGAATCGATGTGAACTCCATGGTCAGTGCCGGCACCGTTTTGGCTACTAAGGCGTTCACCAATATTTTTGTGGCAATTAACCAGATTAACATGAACACAGTACCGCTTAAAACGCAGGCGATCGTGAGTGTTTTCTTAATCTCTTTTGCAAATTTGCCAAACCTGGGAACAACACTGGGCATTATGCATACAATGGTTGATGAAGAACATGGTGAAGCGATTGCCAGTTATGCTTTAAGGCTATTTTTAGTGGCAACGGCAGTCAGCATCCTTAATGGTGCGTTAGCCGGTTTATTTTATTCATTTTAGGTAGCTTTCCCCTTGTTAAAATTGAGATTTTTATTTATAATGGAAACATCATAAGGGAGTAACAGCAATATCTGCGATAAGCCCAACAACCGAAGAAATACTTCTGGACTTATCTTAATTAGTGAGACTTGTGTGTGTTAAAGCATATAAGTCTCTTTTTTATTTTATAGGAGGTCAAAATGCGCCAGAGTTTTTATAATCAATCCATTAAAGATGTTGAAAAAGAACTTGCAACATCGTGTGATCAAGGTCTTGATGACCAACGCGTTAAGGAGCTGCAAGAAAAGGACGGTCCCAACAGTTTAGCTGGCAAGAAGAAAACCAGCATGCTGGAACGTTTTATTGCGCAGTTCAAGGACTTTATGATCATTGTTTTGATTGTAGCGGCACTGCTATCCGGCTTTGTCGCTCAGGAATGGACAGATGCGGCAATTATTATGGTTGTTGTCCTGTTAAATGCCGTTTTAGGCGTTATTCAGGAAGCAAGATCTGAAGAAGCTATCAATGCCTTGAAAAAAATGGCGACGCCTAATGCCCATGTGCGGCGCAATGGCCAAATCGTTGAAATACCGAGCACGCAGCTGGTTCAAGGGGATATTGTCTTGCTTGAGGCCGGCGACGTTGTGCCAGCTGACCTGCGCTTAACGGTCACCAAAAGCTTGAAGATTGAGGAATCTGCTTTAACTGGCGAATCCGTTCCAGTTGATAAAGAAAATGCCACAATTGACGAAGAAAAAGTTGCATTAGCTGATCAGGACAACATGGCCTTTGCCAATACCAATGTAACTTATGGACGTGGTGAAGGAATTGTTACGCAAATTGGGATGAATACCGAGGTTGGTAAGATTGCAACCTTACTGAACAATACGGATGAGACGGACACGCCGCTGAAACGAAATCTTAATCAATTAGGTAAAACTCTGACGATTATGATTTTAATCATCTGTGCGGTTGTCTTTGTGGTCGGCTTCTTCACTAAGCAAGGAACAGAACCAACCCAAAAACTGGCAATTGACATGTTCCTAGTGGCTGTTTCGTTAGCCGTAGCTGCAATTCCCGAGGGACTGCCAGCAATTGTAACGATAATTTTGGCTTTGGGTACGCAAGTAATGGCCAAGCATAATTCGATTGTGCGTAAACTGCCTGCAGTTGAAACTTTAGGTGCGACTGACATTATCTGTTCCGATAAAACAGGTACTTTGACCCAAAACAAGATGACCGTTGAGCAGGTATATTATGATAATCAACCGCACAAGGCTAAACAAGAAATTACCGCTACTAACCATGCGCTTTTAACGATGGTCTTAGCCAATGATTCTAAATTAGATGATAGTGGCAAATTATTAGGTGATCCGACCGAAACGGCGCTGATTCAATATGCCCTAGATCACGAGATTGACGTGCGGCAGCTAATTGAGCAATACCAACGTTTGCAAGAAGTACCTTTTGATTCTAGTCGAAAATTGATGAGTACGATTAACCAGGACCAAGAAGGCTACTTTGTGGCTGTTAAAGGTGCACCAGATCAATTACTTAAACGTGTAACTAGAATTGAAATCGATGGTCGCGTGGAGCCGATTGCGGAAAAACAAAAAGAAGAAATTTTAGCCGCTAACCAGAAGATGGCCAAGAGAGCCTTGCGTGTTTTGGGTCTTGCATATAAATCTGTTGACAAGCTTTATGATGAGCCCTCAACTGATAACGTTGAACAGGATCTGATTTTTGCTGGACTAGTTGGAATGATTGACCCTGAACGTCCGGAAGCGAAAAAGGCCATCGTTGAAGCTCATGAAGCCGGAATTAAAACGGTGATGATCACTGGCGACTTCCAGGTCACTGCTCAAGCAATTGCTGAACGCTTGGGTATCTTAAAGCCTGGTGAGGACGAACGTGTTGTTACTGGTGCCCAACTTGATGAATTCAGTGACGAATATTTGCAAGAACATGTTCCTGATTTTAATGTTTATGCCCGGGTATCGCCTGAGCACAAGGTGCGGATTGTCAAGGCATGGCAAGCAAGAGGAAAAATTGTTGCAATGACTGGTGACGGCGTAAATGACGCACCAAGTCTGAAGCAAGCGGACATCGGTATTGGAATGGGCATTACTGGTACTGAAGTATCAAAGGGTGCCAGTGACATGATTTTAGCTGATGACAACTTCGCCACCATTGTTGAAGCTGTTAAGCAGGGACGAAAAGTCTTTAGCAATATTCAAAAGGCCATTTTGTACCTGATGAGTTGTAATGTCGGAGAAGTCTTAACCGTCTTCATGATGACAATGCTGGGCTGGGACATTTTAGCACCTGTACAGCTGTTGTGGATTAACCTTGTAACGGATACGCTTCCTGCGATTGCACTTGGGCTTGAACCAGTCGAAAAAGGTATTATGAAACGTGCTCCTCGAGGCAGAAAGTCAAACTTCTTCAGTGGCGGCGTTTCAAGTTCAATTGTTTACCAAGGAATTCTTGAAGGCGTTTTAGTCTTATCCACTTATCAATTAGGCCTTAACTTTGGTCCGCATTTAAATAATGCCAATTTGCAACACGCAGATGCCTTAACCATGGCCTTTTTGACTCTTGGATTGATTCAACTCTTCCACGCTTTTAACTCCAAGTATATTCATCAATCAATTTTTTCTGCCCATACTTTCAGTAACAAGTGGTTTAACTGGGCAATTCTGATTTCGGCGGTAGTAATGGCTGCAGTTGAATTACCATTCATGACTAAGTTCTTTGATGTCACGGAATTAAACGCTCTGCAATGGTCGATTGTATTGGGTGCTGGCGTATGTATGATTATCATTGTTGAATTAGTGAAGCTGATTCAGCGCAGCACTGGTAAAAAATAGTTTGCAAGTAAAAAGCTGATGTTAACCATCAGCTTTTTTGTTTATCCTTAATTAAAAAGACAATTGCCAATTTTTGCTAAATAGTTGGCATCAATTTCGTCAAAACGAGCAAACTTTTTGCTGTCGAGGTCGAGCACTGCGATTAAATAACCTTGGTGCTCGATAGGCAACACAATCTCAGAGTTAGTCGCGGAATCACAGGCGATATGTCCCTGAAATTGATGAACGTCGGGTACGACTTGAGTCAGTCGTGTTTGCGCGGCAGTGCCGCAAACTCCCTTGCCCATTGTAATATGTACGCAGGCAACGGGCCCCTGAAAAGGTCCTAAAATTAGTTCACCGTTTTGGTAGCGATAAAAGCCCGCAAAACTTACGTCAGATAAACTGTTGAATAAGAGGGCGCTAAGATTGCTCATCTGGGCAATTAGATCATTTTCGCCCTGGAGCAGACTTGTTGCTTGTTTTAGCAGCAACCGGTAATTTTCTGTTTTAGTCATTTTATTCTCCTTTCAAATAGTTTAAGCGATTTGCAATTATTTTTACAGTTGTATAATATTTAACGAGTCATTGTGTAATTTTTTTACAAGTCTAAATGATTGTTAAGATTAGCCAAGATACAAGTGTTTGCTGCGCAAACGGGCCTAAAAAGGCGACTGTTGTTTGTGAGTGAAATAATATTCTTGTATAAATTTTAGTTAAAAAAAGTGTTAAACTTTTAAAAATTTTAACGGCTATTGTAAAATAGTCTTAATTGACTTTATATATTTTATTGCAATGACAATGAAAGGGGCGATAACAATGTCGATGATAGAGTTCCATGACGTGCAAAAATATTATGGCCATTTTCATGCACTGCACGACATTAATTTGGAGATTGATGAAGGCGAGACGGTGGTTTTAATTGGACCATCTGGTTCAGGTAAGAGTACCTTGGTACGGACCGTGAACGGACTAGAATCAATCCAAAAGGGTCAGTTAATTGTTAACGGACACGATTTGTCAGATCCTAAGACTAACTTGAATATTTTGCGTAGTGATGTCGGAATGGTCTTCCAGCACTTTAATCTATACAAGAATAAAGATGTTCTTGAAAATATTATGTTAGCGCCAAGAATTGTCAGCCATATTCCAGAAGAAGAGAACAAAAAGCAGGCAATGGAATTGCTTGAAATGGTTGGTCTGGAAAAATGGGCTCACAATATGCCTTCACAGATTTCTGGTGGGCAAAAACAACGTGTTGCGATTGCTAGAACATTAGCAATGAAGCCTAAGCTTATTTTATATGATGAACCAACAAGTGCGCTTGATCCGGAAATGATCGATGACGTTTTACAGGTTATTAAAAAAGTTACCAGCGAAAGCGGGATGACTTCGCTAATTGTTACTCACGAAATGGGCTTTGCTAAGGAAGTTGCTAACCGGGTTATTTTTATGGATCAAGGCCAAATCGTTGAAGATGACGATAGTTCAACCTTTTTCAAGCAGCCTAAGACAGTGCGGGCACAGCAATTCTTGAGCAAAATCATCTCTCACTAAGGAGGCCGATTATGAAAAAGAAATTTTGGCTATTTCCTTTATTAGTGTGTATCTTAATGCTGACAGGCTGTGGTAAGAGCTTGAGTGATCAATCTGTTTTGAAAAATGTTAAGCAATCAAACACGATCACCTGGGGTGTTAAGGGAGATGTAAAACTTTTCGGTTTAATTGACGTTCGTGATGGTCAACAAAAAGGGTTTGATGTTGATATGGCGAAGGCCATTACCAAACATATTTTGGGGCCAAAAGGACGGGCAGAGTTTGTGACTACTACTTCGCAGTCGAGAGTGCCTTTGTTGAAGAATGGCAACGTTGATGCGGTTATTGCCACCATGACGATAACTCCTGAACGTAAAAAAGTAATTTCTTTTTCAAATTCATACTTTGATGCGGGACAGTCACTGCTCGTACCAAAAAGTTCAAAAATCAAAAGTATTAAGGATTTAGCAGGCAAAACTGTGATTGGGGTAGTTGGCTCGAATTCGGTTGACAACGTTAGAAAAGTTGCCCCGAAAGCTAAAATCATCGAGCTGCAGGACTATGCTCAGGCAATGAATGCTTTGAAATCTGGTCAAGGTGATGCCTTAACAACAGATAACGGTATTTTATTTGGACTAGCAGTTCAAAATCCAAGTTACGAGGTTCGAGGTGGAACCTTTACAGTTGAACCATATGGTGTTGCGGTTAATAAGGGACAAACTGGATTTACCAAGGCTGTTGATAAAGCTGTTCTTGAGATGCAGCATAGTGGTGAATATAATCGCTTAATTAAAAAGTGGTTTGGCGATGTTCCAGGATTTAATTATAAGGAGCTGTATCGCCGATGATTAATATTTTTACAAAATTTAGCAGCCAACTTCTTGTAGGACTAGGCTGGACCGTATTATCTAGTGTGATTGCTTTGTTTTTCAGCTTGATTATTGGTACCGTTTTTGCCATCTTGGAGGTCTTACCTAATAAAGTTGCGCGGGTAATTGGCCGTGCATATGTGGAAATCCTGCGGAATATTCCACTCTTGGTAATTACGATGTTCTTTTACTTGGTTATTCCTAAATATGTCATTAAGATTGATGGCTTTACAGCCGGAACGATTGGACTGACGCTTTATACCTCAGCTTTTATTGCTGAAACAATCCGGTCAGGAATTCAATCCGTTTCGGGTGGTCAAATGGAAGGTGCGCGCTCAACGGGGATGACTTATTGGCAAGCCATGCGTTACATTATTTTGCCGCAAGCGTTCAAGATTGTGATTCCCCCACTTGGCAATCAGTTTGTTAACTTGGTTAAAAACTCATCGGTACTTGCCTTTGTTGCAGGTTTTGACTTGATGTACCAGGCAAACTCAATTGCATCAACTACTTTTGACACGATTAACAGTTATTTAGTAGTCGGGATTTTATACTTAATTATCACCATGCCGCTTAGTTACTACATGCAGCATCTGGAAAAGAAGTTAGCCTAGAAGGAGGGACAGTAAAATGCAAAACTGGATTAATGCCTTTTCTTGGCTAAACGTACGCTTTTTATTGATGGGCCTTTGGGTAACGATCTATATCTCAGTTATCTCAGTAATACTAAGCTTTATCTTTGGTTCCATTTTGGGAATTATTAGATATTCAAAAATTAAGTATGTTTCCAAGATAGTCGGTTTTATTATTGATATTGTTCGTAATGTACCTTTATTGCTGATTATCTTCTTTACCTATTTTGGCTTGCCAAACTTTGGCTTAAGACCGGAAACTATTCCGGCAGCAATCATTGCAATGACCGTTTTTGAATCAAGCATGATCGCGGAAATTGTCCGGTCAGGAATTCAATCGGTTTCTGGCGGCCAAATGGAAGGCGCAAGATCAACGGGAATGACTTTTGTTCAAGCCCTATGGCACATTGTGTTGCCGCAGGCTTATAAAAACATGATTCCAACAATCATCAGTCAATTTGTTTCGCTAATTAAGGATACTTCGTTAGCGACAATTATCGTTGTGCCCGAAATGATGCAGCATGCACAAGTTATTTATGGTCAAGACGCAAATTATATCTTACCGATGTTTGCGGCCTTGGCAGTACTTTACTTCATCATTTGTTTTACTTTGTCAGTCATTGGCAATGTAATAGGAAAGCATTTAACTTAAAGGAGAAAAATAATGGCTAGACCAACTAGTAAAGCTGATTTGATTGAGGCAAGC
>CALYQE010000065.1 GCA_945281075.1 uncultured Lactobacillus sp.
TTATTAAATATGGCACAATGGCTGAAACACCGGATCTTTTGATTGGTAGCTGGCCAGAAGTTGCTCCTTAAAAGTAAGATATTTGTCAGGATAGGCTACTAAAACAAAAAAGTCAGGTAATTTTTTACCTGGCTTTTTTGTTTTGCTTTTTCACACTAAATCATTTTTCTCACACTTAATTAAAACAGCAAAAAAATATTTTTTTCTGGAGAATTCAAAGTGAGTTAATGGCAAAGAAAAAGCGGAAGTTGCTTTTTAAAGATCCAACTTTCACAGTAAAAGAGCGTGAAAAAACTAGCTGAAATGTTAATAATCTAGGTTACAATGACAGTGAAAGCGATTTATGACAAGGGCATTAGCTAGAGAAAAGGGGTTTGTATGTTAAAAAACGAGATTTTGAAGTATTTAAAAGCACAAACTAGAACCATGGATATCGAGCACCTTGACAGCCGGTTTACGGCTGGGGGAATTGCTGCCCAGCTAAAGGCAAAGCGTAATACAGTCAGCCTATATTTGAATCAATTAGTCAGCGAACAAAAGCTGGTCAAGATTCAAACACGGCCTGTTCATTTTATTCATAAAGCTGGATTTGAAAAAGATAATTTCAAATTAAAAAAGTGTGTTTATCAGTCGGTAACTCAAATTGAAAAAGAAAATGAACAAGAAGATCTTTTCAAGAGCTTTATTCAGATTAACCCCAGCCTGAAAGAAAGCATTGAACGAGTGAGAGCCGCGATTTTGTATCCGAATGGCGGATTGCCCTTGCTCATTACCGGAGAAAGTGGCACGGGTAAAAGCTATCTGATTGGCCTAATTGCCAAATTTTGCCGGTTGCATAAGTTAATCAGCAGGGATGCACCATTTATTACCGTTAATTGTGCGCAGTATGCGGATAATCCTGAATTACTGACCAGCAACTTATTTGGCTATAAAAAAGGCGCGTTTACGGGTGCCGACGAAGATCATCAAGGCGCCTTTGTTGAAGCAAACGGCGGCATTCTGTTTTTGGATGAAATTCATCGCCTCGGGCCCAAGGGCCAAGAAAAGCTTTTTACCTATTTAGACAATGGACACGTTTTTCCGGTGGGAGAAACCAAAAAAGGCAAAAAGGTTAACGTAAGACTATGTTTTGCAACCACGGAAGACCTCGATACTGGTTTTTTGACTACTTTCATGAGGAGAATTCCCGTGAAAATCACCTTGCCACCTTTGAGCCAAAGGAGTAAGGAAGAAAGGCTCAATCTGGTTTATACCTTACTGAATAATGAACAAAAGAAAATTGCCAAGCCTTTATTAGTCAGTGATCAGGTTCTGGACATGCTAGCCAACTACCAGCCGGCTGGAAACATTGGGGATCTGAAAAATGCGGTTAAACTGACGATTGCGCGAGCTAATGCGGAGCAAAAAGAGCAGGATAAAATTTCCTTGACTGCTTATAATTTACCAGCTGATGTTTTAACGAAAAGTAAAACCGAGCTGTATCATACTCCGGCTAAAGCAGTAAGAATAACTAATGAGACGGCAATTGATGATTTGATTTCCCGTAATTTTCCGGAAAAAAAGATTTTTCTGCATAGCTTAGAGCAAATGCTTGCTATTTATGATCAAAGCGGCAGTGATTTAAATAAATGCGAATCAAAACTAAAGCAAGTAGTTTACCAATTGTTTGATACCATGCTGTTTGAAAAAGACAACAGCCAGCAAATCCCGCTGTTGTCGTATGTCATTGATAGCGTCAAGCGTCTATTTGATCAATTAACTAATGCCTATCAGCTAAAGATAAGCGGCAACGCTGTTTATGCGATTAGCTACTATTTATTTGAACGGCAAAAAATCCAGTGGGGTGCGGCTGACTTGGGAAATAAGCCGGTTTTGCAAAAATTAAAAAAGGATGTTCAAAAGCGTTATTCTGATGTCTATCTCTATGTCACTAAACTGATTAACTTGATTAGGGACAATTTGGATATTGAGCTAAATGAGGCCGATTATATTTTTCTAACCATTTATTTAAACAAATTGGAAATTATTACTAAAACCGGACTGGGTAAGGCAATTGTGATTTCTCATGGTTATGCAACTGCCGGCAGTATTGCCAATGTGGTCAATCGGCTTTTAGGCGTTCACACCTTAGATGCCTTCGATATGCCAATTAATGTCAGTACCCAGCAGATTGCCAACCAAATAATTGATTATAGTGAAAATAATGATGTCACGCACGGTTTGATTATTCTGGTCGATATGGGCTCCCTAAAAGAAATTGAAACGCTGTTTCCTCGGCAAATTAACGCGCCAATTTTATTAATGAACAATGTTTCGACACCGCTTGCGTTGACCGTTGGTGAAAGTATTTTAAAAAAGCGCAGTTTTCGCGAAATCAGCAAACTGGCACAAGAAACTAGCAAATTAGACATTAAGCTGACTTATCCAGAAAAGCATAAACAAAAAGCCATCTTGACTACCTGTTATTCCGGCATCGGCACCGCCACCCATGTAGCGCGCCTTTTAGAGCGCTGCCTGCCTGAAACTAAAAAAATCAAGATTATCCCTTATGATTATCAGGCCTTAAAAGACCAACACAAAGTGCAAGTTGTTAAAAAAATGTATGACATCATTGGAATAATTGGCACGGAAAATCCCGAAATTGCCGGCTTGGACTTTATCTATTTAGAAAAGATTCTCTCTGATAAAGGGACGGCTAAACTAAGAAACTGGCTGGGAATTGTTTTTACGGGCAAAGAAATTGATGCCATTTCAAATAATTTGGTTAAAAATTTTTCATTAGAGCAAACAATTAACATGGTAACTATCTTGGATGTACCAAAGGTAATAGAAAACATAACTATTTGTATTCAAGAATTAGAAAGACGCTTTTCGCTGACACTTTCTAATCAAAAGAAATTTACTTTGTATGTCCATGTCAGCTATCTGATTGAACGCTTAATTAGAAAAGAAGATAACAACATTAATCCTGAATTTGAAAAAGCTTTTGTTAAAGAACACGCTCATGAGCTGGATAAAATCAGTGCAGCTTTTAGTGTGATTAGCGACAATTATAATGTGAAAATTCCCCTTTCAGAGCTAATTTATGTTGATCAAATTATTTTTAATTCAAATGATAAGCAAGAGTAATCAACGATTTAAAGCATTTGCTTTTAAAAATTATTGACTTGGCATAAAAATTGCTTAATTAAAAGTGAAATAAGTATTTTTATTACTATGTAGGAGGATTTAAAGTGAATGTACAATTTTGGCAAATAGCACTAATTGTGTTATATGGCTTCTTTATTAATTATGATAAGAACGGCTCAATGCTAGGAACGTCTCAACCGGTCGTTGCTGGTTTCTTGGTTGGACTAATTCTGGGAGATGTTAATACCGGATTATATATTGGTGGTACTCTTCAGCTAATGACATTAGGTATTTCAAGTTTTGGCGGTGCCTCAGTACCCGATTACCAAACGGCTGCCCTCATTGGTACCTACATTGCAATAACTACAGGTCAAAAAGCTGCGATTGGAATCACATTAGCTATTCCGGTTGCGATGCTGATGGTTGAGTTAGACGTTTTAAAATGGACGGTTAATATTTACTTTCAAAACCGAGCAGAAAAATATGCTGACGAAGAGAAATACCACAAAATTGAAATCATGCAACTTTGCGGTGTGTTTACTACTATGTTAGTTTCGGGCTTACCAGTTTTGTTAACGGTTGTTGCTGGTCCAACCTTAGTTAAGAGCATAATTGCATTTATTCCGCAGTGGGTAACAGGGGGACTCACAGTTGCTGGCAACCTATTGCCTGCCCTGGGAATTGGCCTTTTGCTACGCTATTTACCTGTTAAAAGCTATTTTGGCTATTTAATAATTGGATTTATTGCTGCGGTCTATCTTAAGATGACGGTTTTGGGAATCGCATTGGCAGGAGCCGCTGTAGCGCTTATTTTATACAAGAAAAATAATGAAGAATTAAATACAAATCAAACTGTTGGAGGTATGAATGACGATGAATAAGCAGGTAAGCAATAAGGTCAAAAATCACGTTTTATTTAGATGGATTTTAAATGGCGGAGCATCATTGAATTACGAAAAGATGATGGGATTGGCATATACATATTCAATGCTGCCATTTTTAAAAGAAAACTACAAGGATGATCCTCAGGGACTGAAAGAATCTGTCAAAACTCATTTGCAATTTTTTAATACCAATCCTTATTTAGCTCCGTATGTTTTGGGGATGAACATCGAAATCGAAGAACAAGAAAAAGAGAGCAGCCTAGAAACAATTGCAGGTCTAAAGACTGGACTGATGGGGCCTTTAGCTGGCTTGGGCGATAGTGTCTTCGTTGTTATTCCTTGGACTATTTTTGGAGCGATTGCTGCAAATATGGCATTAAACGGGAGTCCTGTTGGAATTTTTCTATGGTTTATCGTTACCTGGTTTCTGCGTGGCCTGGGCATTCCACTATTTAAAGCCGGAATGAAATCAGGGACGAGTTTATTAACATCTATTGAAACTAAAATGAAGCTAATTACAGAAAGTGTTTCGATTTTAGGCCTAATGGTTGTTGGTGGACTAATTCCAACGGTTGTAAAGCCTAACCTGGCCCTTAGTTTTAAACAAGGGTCGTTAACATTAACTGGTAATCAGATTTTGGATCAAATTATGCCGGGCCTGCTACCAGCAGCTTTGGTATTTGGTGTCTATTACTTGTTAGGTAAAAAAATAAAGCCGATATACATTATCTTAATTATCATTGTCTTGTCGATTGGCTTGTATGTTCTTGGAATAATGAAGTAGAAAAACGGTAAAAGGGGTTTTAAATATGGAAGGAATAATTCACGTTAGAATTGATGATCGTTTGATTCATGGTCAAGTAGCAACGCTATGGACAAATGAGTTAAACGTAACAAGAATAATGGTTGTTAATAATGATGTTGCATCTAATGAGGTGCAAAAAACGATGCTTAGAATAGCTGCGCCCTCAAACGTCTCGACTTCTTTGATTTCTGAAGAAAAGGCCGTTACCAACATTAAAAATGGAAAATATCAGGGACAAAGAGTGTTAATGATCGTTAAAGATCCGCAAACCATCATCAGGCTTATTGATAGTGGCTTAGATATTAAAAAAATAAACGTTGGAAATATGTCAACAAGGGAAAACACGCACCACATTAAACCCAGTGTCAGCATTACGCCTGAGGAAGAAGCTGCCTTTCATGAATTACTAGATCATGGTGTAGAAATCACTGCAATCATGGTTCCAACGGACAAAAAATTATATTTAAAAGACATACTATAGAACAAAAGGGGAGAAAAGACTTGTTTAAAATTGTTATTGCATCACATGGTTCGCTTGCTGAAGCTATGAAAAAATCCGTCAAACTTTTCTTTCCTGAAGAAAATGACCTAATTACTGCCAGTATTGGAGAAGATGGATTAGTTCCTTTTCAAGCTCAAGTGAATAAAATTATTGAAGGCCTGAAACGGCAAAATACTTTGTTTTTGGTTGACTTGCCGTATGGTACACCATTTAATGAAATTGCTAAAAAGATGTCTTGCGTTGGAGAAGATTCTGATATTTTGGCTGGTGTTAGCATGTCAACCCTAATAGAAGCAATAAATTTGCGCAATCAAAAGATGGGGATCAAAGAGGCTATTCCTAAGCTCATTGAAGCTAGTCAACTGCAAAGCTACTCTGAAAGGCTAAGATCAATAGGTAATGAAGATGATGAATGAGAGTGATAAAAGGATTACTTCTTTCGTCTAAGCTCTGTAAGTAATAGAAAGAAAAGATATTGATGAATTTAATCGATAAGGCAAACGAAACCCTAAAAAGTAGCAATCCACGCAGATATAAATTTCATCTTACTGCCAACTCTGGCTGGTCCAATGATCCAAACGGTTTAGTTTATTTTAAAAATAAATATCATGTTTTTCTTCAGAATAATCCGTTTGCACAAAATACTGAACAAATTTTTTGGGGTCACTTTGTCTCAAGTGACCTAATTAAATGGAAACAAGTGAAATTTGCATTAGCTCCGGATCAAAAATATGATGCAGATGGTTGCTTTTCAGGGAGTGCAATTGTTATTGGGAAAAAATTGATTTTGGTTTATACCGGCCACAAAAAAACTACTGACTCATACGTTGAATCTGTCTGTTTGGCGGAAAGTAAAGACGGCATTAATTTTAACAAAATCACTAGCAATCCAATAATTTATCCTGATTTGGAGATTAATACTAAGCGATTTAGGGATCCTAAAGTCTTTTTTCAATCAGGCTATTACTACATCCTAATTGGTGGCGAAAGCTGCCAGCAAAAAGGTCAAATGCTGCTGTACAAAAGTGCAGATATTTATCGTAATTGGGAATATGTTGGTAAAGTCGAAAATGAAACTACCAGCTTGGGGAACATGATCGAATGCCCAGATTATTTTGATATTACGGGTAAAAAAATAATCATTGGATCACCTAAAGGAATAAAAACAAAAGAAAAGCATGGCTTTGATTCTCTTTATTTTCTCAATCAGTTTAATTGTGATAGTAAAAAACTGTCACGTGGAGAAAAAATTGATGATGGTTGGGACTTTTATGCGCCACAGACTATGTATGATCCAGTTAATGAGGAAAGAATATTAATTGGCTGGTTTGGATTGCCAGGAGAACAAGAAAAAGAAGCCAAATTTCACTTTAATAGTATTGGTGCCCTGACTATGCCCAGGAAACTAACAGAAAAGAAAGGAAAATTGATAGCTGAACCTTTTTCAAAGAGCCTAGAGCTTCGTCATGGCTTAACGAAAAAGGTAGAAAGAATGGACAGATATGCGGCCCAATCCGAATTTGTTTTTAGTGGAATATCAGGTTCGTTTTTTTTGAAATTATTCTCGAATAATGCAGAATTCAGTTTACGGTTTAAAGATAGTATTTTGACAGTGAAAGTTGTTGATATGATCAGGGAACATATAATTGAGATTACCAGCCTGAAAGAAATTAACACGCTCGATTTGTTTATTGATAATGGCTTGATAGAGCTGTTTATTAATAATGGCGAAAAGGTGATCAGTAATAAGTGTGAGTTTAGAGCGGAAACTGTAAAAATAGATTTCGATTGGTCCGGTAAAGTGATAGGCTTAAACTATGACTTAAAATCAATTTATATGTAAAAGGGGAAAAACTAATATGCTATTGGGTTCAATTGAAGCTGGCGGTACCAAATTCGTATGTGCTGTTGGCAATGAAAACTATCAAGTTAAAGACGAAACTTCGTTTCCGACCACTACTCCCGCGGAAACTTTACAAAAAACAGTCGATTATTTTAAGCAGTTTGATGTCGATGCCATTGGTATTGCCTCATTTGGACCGATTGAAGTGCGCAAGACAGCTGATAATTATGGTTATATTACTGATACCCCAAAAGCCGGCTGGAGCAACACTGACTTCGTTGGTTTTTTGCAAAAAAACATTAAAGTACCAATGTATTTCACAACAGATGTGAATGGTTCGACCTATGGCGAGTATGTTATGTCGCTGCTTTCTAATGAAGATATCGATTCTCTTGTCTATTACACAATTGGCACCGGAGTTGGCGGAGGTGCGATTATTGATGGCAAATTAGTAGGTTCTTTGGGTCACCCCGAAATGGGGCATGTTAAACTGAAGCGCCACCCCGATGACCTAAATTTTGCCGGTGTTTGTCCTTTTCACCAAGACTGTTTAGAAGGCTTAGTCTCGGGACCAACATTTGAAGCGCGGCTGAACAAGGCTGGTAAGGATGTTCCGCTATCTGACCATGTGTGGGACATCATGAGCTATTATGTTGCACAGGCCGCTCTGCAAGTGACGTTGATTTTGCGCCCTGACAAAATTGTGTTTGGTGGCGGCGTAACTAGTGAAGCCTTTTTGCAAAAAGTGTGCCGTGATTTTGCTAAATTATTGAATAACTATGTTAACGTGCCAGATTTAAAGCAGTACATTACGTTGCCAGCAATCGCTAATAATGGCTCGGCAACAGTTGGTGATTTCGCCCTAGCCAAGCGGCTATTGAGAGAATAATTTAGAGTAGCATTTAAAGGCTTGAGTTTCTTACTCGAGCCTTTTTGATTGAAAAAAGTAAAGCGCAGTTGAGCCAGAACATCCTTGGTAAAGTTTCCGAAAAAAATAGCTAAACTAAGTTTATAAAAAAATAACCACTAGCTAGCCTTAGCTAAAGTGGTTATTTTTTATCGCAATTAAGACAAATAAGCATTTTTTAGTGATTATCTGTCTTAATTATGGTTATATTGAGTATATATTTAAATGTTTTAATTTTAGTATAATGCGTTTGTAATAATTATATGGTTTAGAAAGGAAGATGTTAATAATGGTAAAGGAAGAAAAACAAAAAGGAAATTCAAAAGACAGTAAAAAGCCAAAGAAAAATCGAAAAAGGAAACCCAAAGCCAGCCAAAAAGAAATTTTTTTTAGAGCATTTGAATTTGACTTATCAAAAGAAAAAAATACAAAAAATTACTTTAGTAGTGGTGAACCATGGCCTACAGATAAAGAAGAACGAAGAGAATATGATGACCTTAAATTTAAAAATGATATAAAAATGGAAGTATCAAAAATTATAAACAGAAGATTTGATAATATTGTACTTCTGGCGGGTGCAGGTGCTTCAGTTGTTACTGACGCTGGAGGAAAAATAAATTCCAAATATGGTAAAACTATGCAAATGATTGCGAATAAAATTTTTGAAAAATTAAAGGGTACCAATAACAAAGATACAGAAAATACAGATGATGACTATTTTGGTTTAGAAAAATTAGCTGAAATTTCTCATTTTAAAGGTTCAATAAAAAAAGATAATGGGCAACTTTCTGACGATTTTAGCTTAGAAGATTTTTTGTCAAATGTAATACACTTTGAACCATATGTTGACGAAAAAAATAGGGAAAAATATTGTAATACAAAAAATGAAATTCTTACATTAATTAAGAGTGAAACCCAGTATAATTACGATAAGAATTTATTGAAACATGAAGCCATTTTAAATTTATTAAATGAAAAAGTTGAGACCCCTAATAAGTTATCAGTAGTGACAACAAATTATGATACTATATTTGAAGATGCAGCAGCTAGCAGCAACTATACTGTGTTTGACGGCTTTAAATTTATGGCCGAGCCCGAATTTGATAGTGATATGTTTAATTGGAATCTTGTAAAAGAAGTTCCAGATATAAAAACGCAAGAGTTAGAGTACAACAGCAGGGTGCTCAATTTAATAAAAATACATGGTTCAACGAGCTGGAGACGTACTGCAAAAAATAAAATAATTCGTTCAAAAAATAAAAATGTAAAAGCCAACAATACAGTGATGATTTTTCCTAGTTCAGATAAATATGCTCAAAGTTATCAGGAACCGTATTTTGAACTCTTTTCAAAATTTCAAGAACTTTTGAAAAGAAAAAACACATTGTTAATTACAGCAGGCTTTAGTTTTTCCGATAACCATATATTTGAAATGGTAAGTCAGGCAGTGAAAAATAATAGAAGTTTAACGCTATTAGTATCAGATTATGACATTGAACAATCAAAAAATAGTAATTGGCAAAGCCTTTTGGGTTTGATGAAAGATTATCATCAGGTAGCGTTCCTAAAGGCAACCTTAAACAAAGATTTAGCGTACTTTTTAGGTGGTAATAATGATAATTGATGATTTTTACAGCGGAGTGAACTCGAAAGAAAAAGAGAAGAATGGCATTGATAAAAGTAGTTTTTATTTGGGAATGGTAACTCAGGTACAAAGAAATAGTGTTACTTTGCAAGTGGAAAACTTATCATTAATTTCGCATAGGGAAATTAGAAGTGAATCATTAATACCTAATACAATTAACTATTATGTTGTTATAGAATCTATTACAGGCTTGTTCTTTGGCGAGGTGCACAAAGCTAAGATAGCAAATTCAGATAACGTACATTTGGCTAACAAAGAAAAAACTTGGCCAGAGATTGAAGTAGAAATACTTGCAGTAATGAAGAACGGCGGAGATAAATTTGATCTTGCTGGAAGCCTTACCGTCGGTTTAATGGATAAAGTCTATATAGCAAATAGAAAAATAATAGATAAGTTTTTTGAATCTATCAACGCAAATAACAACTCAAAGGAAAAGAGCCTACCTTCGTTTGCTACCCTAGCAAGTAATGGACAAGGAGTAAAGTTTATGCCTAGTACACTTTTTGATAAACATTTAATGATAATTGGTGCGACAAATACTGGTAAATCAACTTCTGCTCTTAGTATTCTTGATAAATTAATAAATGAAAAGATTAGAGTTCTAATAATTGATCCGACAGGTGAATATAATAATTCATTTAGTGATGATAAAGTAGAAAAATTAGAACTTGGTATAAATACAAAAATAT
>CALYQE010000066.1 GCA_945281075.1 uncultured Lactobacillus sp.
TTGTAAGTACTTAAAGTTGTTTTTGTATTTTATCATTTTAATAAAAATCAAGACAAAAACAGGTCATTCTTTAATGAGAGCTGACCTTTTTTTACCATTTTTAACTGGAGATTTTACTAATATATTAAACTTTCTTGCCCTTTTCCATATCTTCAAAGACTAAACGATATTTGGCAGAAATTATCGAGCATTCAAATATCGTAACAATAGCCGCTAAAATCCATGTTATCTTAAAGCCAATGCAAATTGCAATTGCGACAGCGATTACCAGCATTCCTTGTAAGGTAACTGCGCTGGCAGCTGTCCTTTTTAAGAACTGCATGATTTTTACTGACTTCACGACAATTACTTGGCACAATATAAAATATGCCACCAAAATAATTAAATAAATCAATTTTGTTCTTTTGCCTTTTCTGAGACTTCTTTTTCTAGTTGTTGTTTTTCAAATACTTTGAAGAATGGATAGTAAATTATCAGATACACAACAAAGTTAACTATTGAAAGAATCGCAGCATTCCAGCTCCAATTCGTACTCATAATTGCTGCAATTGGTGCAGGGATTGTGAATGGTAGCCTGACCATCATCATCGGAACCAAGTGTGTGACTGTAGCAAAGTAGGAAATTGTCCCGGTTACTAATGGAGCGAGAATAAATGGAATACCTAAAATAGGGTTCAAAACAATTGGTGCACCAAAGATAATTGGTTCATTGATATTAAATAGCCCTGGCAAAAACGATAATTTACCCAAATCTTTCAAGTATTGTGACTTAGAGAACATGAACAAAACAACCAAAGCTAAGGTACCACCAGCACCACCAATCCAAACAAACCATTGTAAAAATTGTTCTGTAAAAATTGTTGGTAGCTTGGTTGCTGCAACGCCGGCATGGAACTGGTTCATATTATTGGCAATCGACATTTCCCAAAATGGTCTGACAATCGGATCCATAATTGCAGCGCCGTGAATTCCTAAAGTCCAAAAACCACAAATTAGGAAGATCGTTGTTAAGCCACCAGCCAAACTATTTCCAACTAGGAAACCTTTTAACGGCATTAATAGATTAGAAATAAAAGTTGCAATGTTAAAGTTAAAAATATCTCTAACTACCCAAAATAAAATCAAAATAATTGCAGCTGGAAATAACGCAACAAATGAATTGGAAACCTCAGGCGGAACACCGTCTGGCATTTTTATTGTAATGTTCTTTTTTTCTAAAAAATGGTAAATTTCAACTGAAATCAGTGCAGTCGCAATTGCCGCGAAAAGTGAAGACGCACTTAGGTTGGCAATGTTCATGTAGCGGCCTGCTGTAATGACTCCCTTAACATCAGTATTTACCTTTACTGGCTGCACTGTGGCAACCAAAAATGCAAGAACTCCCAAGATACCGCTAGACAAGGTATCCATTTTATAGCTAGCTGCCAGGGCCGAAGCAATGCCAAACGTAGCATATAGGGATAAAATTCCAACGGTAAAGCGAAATGGGATGTCCAAAATAGCCTGATATGGTGCTAAAAAATTGGCTACTGCTGGAATCGGCATGTTACTTAAAATTGTAAAAAAGGACCCCACAATTGTCAGTGGCAATGTGGCAATAATACCCTTTCGAATGGCTGTCATGTGCCGTTGCTGGCCTAATTTATTAGCAGCTGGCAAAATTTTAGCCTCTAAAAAATTGACAAAGTTATTCATTTTTTTACCTCGTGTTTATTTTTTATTTATTGTTTTAATCGTTTGCTTGGACAAACTTGAACTTTGACCACGGCTTGATGAAGGGAAGAAGCACCATGTCATTGGCAGCAATTCTTCCCACCAGATTTTTTCGCGAATCCCTATGAGGCATCAAAGCAACCTGTAGTTCATTTTTATATTTACCAAAATTATCGTTGCCAACCAAGATATCGCCGAATTGAAATTCTTTTTCGTTATCGTGGCACGGATTTGCTCTATTACTATATTTTTTACGGACCTCCGTAGATCTGATTACCTGCTCAGTGATGTCGCCGCGTCGCACGTGTTGATTGTTAAGCACGATTTCACGCTCAATCTCATTACTTTCAGGTAAAAACTCAACCCTAAACTCAATCTGATAGCGATCAATCTCGCTTAGCTTGTTTAATTCATCATCGCTAGCATATGCATTACCGATAATTACATCATCGATTAATCCTGTAGCAAACATCTTCTTAGCCTGAACCTCAACCGGCAAATTACGATCCTCTTCTAAAGTTGGTAGACCGTCATTTACACTCCAAGGTCCGATTGATCCTGCCTGTGAGCTTATGAATGCAGCAGTTCGAAGATTATTTTCTTTAAACCGTCTACTACATTTCGTAAAGAAGGTAAAAGGTAAACCGGTTCCTTTTTGTGGATAAAAATTGTGACAACCATAAATAAACGGCTTATTTGCCTGATAAGACATAATGTTATCCACATATGCCACATCATTGCTCATGTTGAGTTCAATCACCAAATTTTGCAGATTGTAACTGAGCAAGGCTTCCTTTTTGCCATCAAATCCATCATCAAGTCGAAGGCCATCTACACCGAGCTTCTTAAAAAATGACAAATTATCATACGAGATACCTAAGATATCAAAAATTGCGGGGGAAACATCTAAAATTACTTCATAATCAAGTCTTTTTGCAAGCTGAGTCAATGACTTATACTTTTGAACAATGCTGTCCTTATTACCAGAGATTTCCAAAAGACTCATGAAAATGCGAGAAAATCCTAACTCACTCGCCTTTTGTAAGTATTGCTGGTCCAAGTTGAAGTCACTGTGGTCTGGATAAATCGATATTCCTAATCTTCTTTTCATTCTACCGCCTGCTAATCCAGCTTCTTCTTAACAATTTCGAATAACCTTGCGACATCCTCAGGTCTAGTAAGGCCTGTTGCTTTATCAATAATAGATGAGTAAACGTGAGGCAAAATCATACTGACGCCAGCTTTCAAAGCGATATCAAGAATTGCTTCAAAGTTGTCAAGATCTATTCCACCTGTTGGTTCAAGACTAAAATTATTGTCAGCACATGCCTTAGCAATGTATGCATATTCCTCCTTATGTGACAAGCCGTTCATCGGGAAGAACTTGAAAGAACTACCTCCCATATCTTTTAATAAAGCAATTGCAGTTGTTACTGGTATTTCAGCAGTCATTTCTTTCGAGCTAAGAGGACCTGTGGCAATGTTGACATAACCCGTTTTTCCAGTTGGCGAAACCAGACCATTAATGATCGTTTCATTTTGGCCAAGCTGAGCGCGAGAATAACCCACACCCGTGAACACTTGGTTGACGTGTTGTGGTTGAATGACCTTGGAAACCTCGCTAACCATCTTGCTCTGGTTGGGATCGCCTGCTCCAAGACCTACAGAAATAGCGTTGCTGACTGCCGCCTTGTATTTCTTTAAGTCCTCAATACAACTGTCATTGTCAGGGTAATTTTTGGTTAAAACACCACAAACTACATGACCATCTGCAGCTTTATAGATTTCTTTAGCATTGTCGACTGATCCTGCCAAAACGTTTAATGCTACTCTTCCTTGATAATAATTTGGTACTAATTCCATTTACTTCATAATCTCCTTCAATCTGTTTACTATTTGCTTCATTTCTTCAGAATCGATTGCCCTGATATCAAACTCGATAATTCCTTCATTGGCACGATACTCACGCGTGTAAATAGCTGGATCATTTTCCTTTAATTCCTTCACCACCTCTACTGCGTTCTTTGGGGCATCACAATCAATTGTCACATCTGCCCGATAAATTTCTCGGCCAGCTTGATCTTGTTGCTCCTTGACACTCAAGTATGGAATTGTCGTCAAGTCTTCAATAAAGGGTGCTAAACGTTTGCGCATATGGTTTCCGTCTTCTGGCCCCATATTGACGTAGTTTTCAATTGCCCCTAAAAGTCCTAAGAGATTTTCCTTACCAATTTTCATAGCGCGCCCAATACCGGCATTTTGCATCCTTATCCAGTCAATATACTTTGCCTTACCGAAAACTAGTCCTGAGGCTGGACCCTCAATTGCCTTTGCGCCGCTGAAAAGAATAATATCTACGCCTAAGTTCACGTATTTCTTTAAATCTTCTTCGGCTGCCGCGTCTAAAATTAGGGGCAAGTCATGCTTATGGGCAACATCAAGTGCTTCTTTAACAGATAACATACTCTTTTGGACCGCATGATGGCTTTTGACGTAAAAAATTGCGATTGTTTCCTCATCAATCATCATTTCAATATGCTCCGGTGAGCACATGTTTGCGTATCCTGCCTCAACCACATTTCCTCCACCAAGATTAATCATTTCCTCTTCGGGGGTTCCATAATCGACGTTATGTCCCTTGGGAATGACAATGTTTCTGTTTTCAAAACGGGGTGAAAATGGGTGGTATAGGTGATAACTACTGCCTTGTCCAATGAGAGCTGCAACAGTCATGGCAATCCCGGCTGATGCTGAATTAACAATAATTGCATCTTCAGCTCCAATTAGCTTGGCAATGTAGCTCCCACTTTTCTTAACTAAGTCAGCCATTTCAAAGAAATGCTCATCACCGAATCGCTGTGCGTTTATCCCTTCCTGCGAAGTCTTAGAAACGCCCAAGATAGTCATTTTCCCACTCGCATTGATAACATGCTTCAAGTTCAATTTTTGGTAAAAATCCATTTTATCCTCCAATTTCATAGGCTTTGCCCATTACTACACTCATTCTCGGACAAATCTTCTGATTAAAAGTCCTTTGATTATGGTTTGAATCAGTCAAAGTAATTTCCGTATTCTTGATTACATCGAAAATGGTCAAGTCAGCATCATAACCAGGGCAAAGCCAACCCTTATTCACTAAGCCAAAGCTATTAGCTGGTGCCTTGGTAACTTTATCTATCACATCTTTGAGTGAATAACCATACATCAAAAACTTGTCTAATGTAGTAGCCATATCATAAACAGGACCATTAAGACGATTGCGGTTATAAATATCTGTACTGATTGACTGCGGAGTCAGCCCGGCAGCATTTGCAATATCAAATGTGTGAAAGTTAAAGCTGTCCGTGCCGTGACCGACATCGAAAGTAACGCCTCTGCGGTAGGCTTCCCAGGCAAACTGTTCAATGTTGCCTTCCTTATCAATAATGCCATTAGGCTTGCCGTTGTAACCATGAGTTAAAATGTCGTTTTCATCCATTAAATCCAGTACTGCCTTTAACTCAGGTGGGTTTGCACCAACATGAACCATAACTGGAAAACTGCCACCAAGCTCGTTTTGAAAGGCTTTGCCCCTTTTAAGCGGCTCAACGCCGTTGTCAATTACAACCGAATGACTCTCCCTGACCTTGATACCGATAATAAAGTCGCTGTATTGCTCAATTACATTCATCAGTGGTTCTTTTTTAACTGTATTAATGTCGCCAAGTTCGTTTTGAGCCAAAATACCGGTTTTGCCAACATTAATCATTGCATAAACGTTAGTTATTTTTTTTCTCGTAATCTTATAAAAATCGCCAATATTATCAGCCCCAGTTGAGCCCGCATCAATTACTGTCGTAACTCCTGATTTATAGCCATCCTCATCGGGATCGTCATAGTAAAGCGTCAGTTTCTCATAGCAGTGTACGTGGTCATCAATCCAACCGGCGGACACGTATTTTCCGTCAAGGTCAATTGTTTTTCGTGCCACGATACCAACTAATTGATGACCAACCGCTACGATTTTTTTGCCCAAGACAGCCACTTCGATTGGGCTGTCATCTTTTATATTTCTACCATTTTTTAAATATAAATCTACCATCTTTTACCTCAACTAGACCTTAATTGGGAAGAACAAACCAGCAATCATGGCACCGATAATTGCACCACCGGTGATTGGCTTCTTCCAAGCATAAAACAGCACCGCACCAATAATTGCACCAAGGCCGATTGGAATAGAGGCCTGTGCTGCAGAGATGATAATCAGAGGTCCTAAAAAACGACCAGTTTCATTTCCGGCACCCATCATGATATCGGCGCCAAAAGTAGAACTTGACTGTTTCAGAGTAAAGTGTCTAATAGCATAAATAATAAAACCGATGATGACCCCAATAATTGCACCAGTTAGCAAAGCCAGCGGAAAGTTCTTTATCGGTTCTTTAATGTTCATGCTTAGCAAAATAGCTGGAATTCCGAGCCCAACACCCGTCAGAATTGAACCGCCTAGGTCAAGTATTCCGTCTAGTGACCCTTCAAGAATTCGGGCAAAAAGAAAGCTCGCACCAAATGCGGCACATGCGCCATAAGAACCGCCAGTCATGCCGGCCTTGAGCATTGCAACGAAGGCCACCTCATTGAAAGCGCCTGTCCCGTAATTAAAGTACATCGATGTCCCTGCGAAAACTCCTGCTGACATCAAGCCAACGATAATGGGAAAGCTCCAATCTGCATACCAAAAACTTTTGGTATTTTTTAGCTCCAGTTCCTTTTCTTCGATAGATTTCTCACTGTTATCCATGTCATTACCTACTTTTCTTTAACCACCAATAGCCGCATGAATTTGCTGCAACCATGCTGGTACGCCTACATTCAGTTGCTTCAGCAAAATCAAATCACTGCCTCTAAAGAAAGCACTCAAAATAAACAATAAGATAGTCGCTATGAGGATAATCTTGGTAATCTTATTCCAACCACTTTCATCTACACCCTTGCCAACTAAAATTCCTAAAACAACGCCCGGCACTGCATTACCCATGATTAATTGGGCGAGCCCGCCAAAAACTGTACCAAATATCCCCGAGCGCTTGCCCCCATCAATGGCTGCAAGCCAAAAGATAACAGGCATAACCGAGTTAATAAGCAAAGTTGCTGCTGGCACCAGAACCTTAACTGCTGTAATTTGAAGAGACTGAGGTAAAGCTGAACTAGTTAAATTCAAAAATGCTACAACAACTGCACCAACAAGTGCTCCTGCTATTCCCATTTTCTTCGGATCTTGCATTTCCTTTTCGTCATGGTTTTTTAACATCAAAAGCGTTGCTGCCCAATTTGGAATTACCCGATGTGTTACATCTTGAGTAAACGAGCCTGCCGCAACTGTCGAAGCCCAGGCATTAAAGAAGAAGCCCAAACCAAACGAAAAGTGCGATGCAGGGTCGCCTTCACTGGCATTCATCTCGCCTAATGTCCTGAAAGCACCAAGCGCCTGAACAGTCGGGGCGTTGAACATTCTGGCAGCGCCTATGCCGACAGCTAGGCCAACCAGGGTGCCAATAATCAATGATTCAACTAAAATTATTAAAACTTGCACTTTCATACTCCCTTCATTACTCTGCGCAATTGATCATTATCCTTAAGGTCGATTTCTTGACAGCTCACATTTTCAATTGCAGCACACTCTAAATGAACTAGAGCATTTAGTTTTACTTCATAAGATGTACAAATTCTTGGAAAAAAGAAAAACAGAAAATGTTCTTTAGTGCTTATTTCTTTTAAATGCTCTACTTCAAAGGATTTAGGTTCAATTTTAAAAATTAAGTCAGATTCACTTGCAACAACTTTCTTTGCTATTTTGTTCAAAGCATTGGCAAATGCACCCTTTTTATCCTTAGCACTACCCGTTACCGACACTTGCTTATCTTTTTCATAAATTATGTTTTCCATCATTTCACCTAAAATTCACTAGGATACTTTTTGTTGATTGCTTTAACCAACTGCTCTCCTAGTTCCTCTTTGTCCATGAAACCAAAACCTAAAACTTTCTTGCCATCATTGATTGCGGTTATACCTTGCGTAATTGACCTCATTCCGTGTCTTTCTGGGTAACCATACTTGTTATTGGCAATTAATGCTCCTGCACCACCACTACCACAAAACGAAATACCGAAATCGGCTTTTTCCTTATGCATTACATCACCCAGTTTCATATCTGCACCTATTCCAGGAATCAATATGGCCTTTGCCCCTGCCTTTTCAATTCCGTTTGCAACGTTTTTCCCTTTACCCATACGATCTGCAACAACTATTGTTAACATTTTTTACCTCCATTAATCTAAACGCATGTTTTCAAAATGAATCGACAATACATATTTTTCCGATTCGGAGAGCTGTCCAATATTTTTTGCAATATAGTCAACTATTTTTTGTGAAATTTCTAAGGACTGCTCATTTACTTTTGCAAAAATCTTTTTGTCAACCGGTTCAAGTCTTTCATCATTTTCCGCACGGTTAACCATTTCAGACAAGTGATTGCCTAAAATTTGAATTTCTAAATCATTTGGATGCAGCTCGTTCTCATCAATTAATAAAATTACATATTTCATTAATTTTTCTAAGCTCTCCTTGTATTTACTATCACTAATATATTTTTTAAATTCTTTGTAAAGTGCTACCTGCATCTAAATTACCATCTCTTTTTACTTCAACAATGTGTAGCGTAAAATTGCTACTGCTTCACTTATATTTATTTCTAGGTCAAGGTCACGGTATATTTTTTTCAGTTTGTTTATGTCCTCACTCCTGAACTTGCTGATCTGTTTTTCTGACAGTTTAATATCATATTGCTTGCCAAAATATATTCTTTCTGTTGCAAGCTGAACATGAATCATGAATGCTTTTTCATATTTTTTACTAACCCGATTAGCAAAGTACTCACTCACATCAACGAAGGCTTCAAGACTAAGAGAAAGAACTTTTTCAGTAGTGCTTATACTATTTTCTCGTTTCAACGTGTTTTGCAATGGGATACCATTTTGAACAGTAGAATTTTTGACTATAAGAGAAATTCTTTCCTCAATAACCTTCAGATCTCGTTCGTTTGGAATAGGGTTCACCTGAATAATAGGAATTTTTTCTACCTTTTCCAGCGGAAAAATACTAATAACCAGATCAGGTTTCAGTTCTTGAATCTTCAAGCGGTAATTTGCCACCGAAGCAAAACCTACACTTGTAATGTATGGAATTCTTCCCTGAATGGTCTTTTCCAAAAGCCTTGTTGCACCTAGTCCAGTAGAACATACATAAAGAGCACAAATCTGGGGAATTTTTTTCATATCGCTGATAGAAACGAGAAAATGGAGAGAAACAAGAGTTGCAAAAGTATCCCCAATAATCAGTGGATTCTTAGAAATATAAATTTCCAAGGCTTCTTTTACCGCGGTGAACAGGTCACCAAAACGGCTTTTCACCTCTTCAGTAAAAGGGGTATAATCATGAAAATGCTGGTAGTTACTGTTTAATTCACTCATCAAATGCTGTATTAATGAATCCTTAAGCTGAATATCGTTAACTAAAGGCAAATCCAGCTTATCTGAAACGTATGCAATGATTTCTTCAACTGCCGTATTGGTTTCAACGTCTTTTTCCAAGACCTTGACTCCAAAAATAAAGTACCTCTCTTCATCTGGTGTTGGCCTTATTTGAAATGTTTTCATTACTAAATGATAAATTCGGACATACCATTTCTGTGTCGAACTAACTTTTTTAAAATTCGAATAAATGGTTAAATTCCTATCTCGAGTGTTTTCAAAAATAATAATCGTTAATCGGTTAATCATTGACTTGGTTACACTCAAATCCAAACCCGAACTGGGTGAACCTTTTAAGCTCAGCTGATCGGCAAGTATTAAAGCGATATAGTTAATCAGCTTATTGATTTTCCGTGGTAGATACTCGTTGACAACTGACTTAGTAATTATTTTAGAAATCATGTCCATTAGGTTATTAGCTCCGTAAGAATACTTATTCAACTGATTCTGGAGAGTATATTCCATCAAGCCTCTTAAGCTAATCTCATTACCTTCTAATGTGTATCCATAATAATTTTTACTTGCTAAGGTCAAATTAAATTTCTCGGCTTCTTTCTTAGCACTAGTTAAGTCTGACAAAAAGGTGTTAGTCGAAACATTTAAAGATTTAGCAAGTTCTTTTCCCGTTAAGTAACCGTCAGAAAATACTAGTTCAGTTAGAATTTTCCATTTTCTTTGCGTTGGGTCCAAATACCGTGAAATAACATTTTCTTCAGTTGCAAAGGACTGCAAAGAGTCTATTGCGTCTTTTCGATTAAAATCACTAGCAAAACTAATCCAAATTCCTTTACCAGGCTTAGAATTATACTGACAACCCGGCTGCTTTCTAATCCACTCGGCAATTTTATTAAGATCATTTCGGAGTGTTCTCACAGAAACCTTGTATTTTTTTGATAAGTCCTTGACCTTATATATTTGTGGATTGTTGAGTAGATTTGTTGCAATGTTAATTTGCCTAGAAATTAGAGTCATTTTGCTTACTCCTTTCTATATTTAAATTATATGTAAGCGTAGTCACAAAAAGAATTGCAATTTTATTCAACACTTATGGTGCAAAAAATTGAAAAAAATT
>CALYQE010000067.1 GCA_945281075.1 uncultured Lactobacillus sp.
AATAAACTCCCTGGTGAAACACCAATCGAGCCACTGAAAATCGACAAGTAAAAAACCGCCTTGAACACTGTCTCAAGGCGGTTTTATTATTCTTTTAAAATTAACACTAATTTGAATGGTAGTAAGAATAAAATAAACAACAATTTTTATATACTTACTAAGAACTTACTTTCTCGTAAATTTACTTATTGAATACTTCATAGTCAATCGCATTAACTGATTTTCCAACAATTAGCGCAGAATAGACATCAGAATTAACATTAAGAATTGTTCTGAGCATTCCAACAAACCATTCAACACCTGCAAAAATGGCAATGCTCTCAATCGGCAAACCCATCTGAGGAACTATTATCGCTAAAGAAACTAATCCAGCTCCAGGTACAACAGCATTAGCCAAAGACACAAATGTCGACATTATGATGAGATAAAGAATTTTATCAAAAGAAAAGTTAATATTATACAATTGAGCAATTGTAATCACAGTTATAGCCATATGCATTGCAGACCCATTTGAATTGAGTGACATCCCCAATGGCAACACTAAGTTAGTAATTCGATCCTTTAGCCCTAAACTATTTTTGGCTTCCTTCATCTCAATTGGTAAGGTAATTGCCGAAGAAGTGGTGGCTAATGCCATAATGGACATTTCAGACATATTAGTAATTAGCTTAATTGGATTTACTTTAAGGAATAAGGAGATAACAGCTATCCAAATCAATAGATAAGCAAACGTTGCAAATCCATATGAAAGCAAATACTTTATCAATGGAATAATAATTTTTATACCCAAATTACTAATTGTGGAAGCAATTAAAGCAAAAATACCGATTGGAGCAAAGAACATCACACAAGTTACCAACTGAATAACGACATCATTGAAATCAATTATTAAACTAAGCAATTTTGATTGTGGCCTTTTTACCATAAATCTGCTCAATCCAATTCCAAAAAATATTGCAAAAACAATAATCTGAATAATCGTTCCTTTAGTTAAAGATGCAAAAATGTTGCTAGTGAAGAAATTCAAAACAGTATCATTTAATGAAATAGATTTAAATTTAATTACTTTACCAGTAGCTTTAGTTAACTGGATTCCAATTCCGGGTTTAAAAAGCACCCCAATTATTACTCCAAAAGCAGCTGCTAACAATGAGGAGCTTAAAAAAGTAATAATGGTTTTTATTCCCAAGTTACTTAATTCATCAGGTTTAATACTTCCAACTGCTTGAATAATTTGTCCCAGCACTAAAAGCGGAATTGACATTTGCATTAGTTTCAAAAAAATATCACCGATTATTTTTAAATGTACCGAAACATTCGGCAACACAAAAGCAAAAATTATGCCTAGAATAACTGCTATCAAAATCTGATTAACCATTGATATCTTGACTTTTTTCATCATGATAGCACCTGCTTTTCTTTACTTATCAGTTATTAAGGTACCAGCGTTTTGAGAAATATTTGGTAAATTAGAAATTGATGTAATTATTGCCTTTCTATCTGGATGATCCATAACAAATAAAATTGCGGCTTGAATCTTGGGTAACATACTTCCCTTCGCAAATTGTCCTTGTTTTATATATTCTTCGGCTTCAGCAACCGTTATATGATTCAAAGCTTTTTGATTTTCTTGACCAAAATTGATATAAACACTATCTACAGCTGTTAAAATTATTAAATTATCAGCTGAAATCCCCTCTGCAACTTTCTCAGAACCAAAATCTTTATCAATAACAGCTTCTACACCTTTTATTTGATTGCCTTCTACAATAACAGGTATACCTCCACCACCTGCTACAACCGGCACAATACCAGCATTTACAGTATCTTTAATAATATCTCTTTCGACTATTTTTATTGGTTTAGGAGAAGGTACTACTTTTCTATATCCACGACCAGCATCTTCTATAAACATATCATTACTATTTTTTTGTAATTCAATTACTTCTTTTTTGGTATAAAAGGGGCCTATCGGCTTACTTGGAGACCTGAAAGATGGATCATTTTTATCAACTTCAGATTGGGTAATAACCGTAAGAGATTTGATATTTTGACCAAGATCTTTAGAAGCATTATCTAGCCCTTGTTGAATCCAATAACCAATGCTACCCTCTGTCATTGCCCCACAGGTATCAAGTCTAAAAGCAGGATTTTTCTTAGAATTAGCGGCATTCTGTTGCAACAACAAAT
This sequence comes from uncultured Lactobacillus sp., assembly GCA_945281075.1. GTDB lineage: Bacteria > Bacillota > Bacilli > Lactobacillales > Lactobacillaceae > Lactobacillus. The sequence goes on from CALYQE010000067.1 coordinate 2,191, forward strand.
TACCCACTTGCGGACCATTACCGTGACAAATTGCCACTTTATTTCCAGCCTTTATATATTCAACAATATATCTTGCTGCCCTATTAACCGTTTCTTTTTGCCCAATATCGGTTGGATCTTTCTCTAGAATTGCATTCCCACCTAGGGCGATTACACTAGTAGCCATTATACAGCTGTTTCTCCCTTCTTTGAGTCAGTTGCCAGTACAGCAAATACAATCAAGCCAATTATTAATAGACCACAGCCTAAATAAAAACCGATTTCCATTTGTCCAGTCACATCTGCTAGCCAGCCAGTGATATAAGGTGCCAAAATGGAACCTGACATACCAATAAAGTTATAAGCACTTAATGTTGTTGATAAAGAACCTGATGGAGCTTTCTTTGTAACATAGGCTACAATAATAGGATCAATTGCCAGCTTACCGGTTAGCCCATATAAAATAAGTACTGCTATTAGCAAAACTTTATTGGAAACAAAAGCAATCGCAAATACTGAAATAATTGATAACGGTACTAGAAGGTAGATCCATTTTTTTGTACTACCAGTTTTATCGGCTAATTTAGCAAATACTAGAGCACCCGGTATGGAAGCCCAGGGCACTAACGAAGAAATAAATCCTACACTGCCACCTTCGAATCCCCTATTGGAAATTAAAAACGATGGTAGCCAAGTAATAATTACAAAATTGGCATAAATACTACAAAAGCAAAGAACAAATGCCGCAACCAAATTTTTATTGGTGAAAATCTTTTTAAGAGAAACCTTTTCTTTTGGCTGATTCTCTGATACTTTTTCAGCCTTTTTAGGTCTATAAACTTTCTCCTTTAAACATGTATAAAATAAAACTGCCAAGATAGCTGTTGGGACAGCTACTACAAAGAAAGGAACTTTCCAACTTTGATGATTTTGTAATACTAAATAGCTTGAAAGCAGGTATCCACCAGAAGTACCAAAAGCCATACCTGAGTTGATGATTGCAGTACCAAGAGTTAACTTATCTTCTGGAATAGCTTCTGAAGACAGTGCATATTGTGGACCATAATAGGAAGCTTGACCAACACCAGCAAGAGCTCTAATTATCAGAAATAAAGTAAAGCTAGCTGCAATTCCTGATAACCAACTCATCACAGCTAAAACAAGAAACCCAATAGTAATCACCAATTTTCTTCCATACTTGTCACCTAACGCCCCAAATGGTACTTGGAAGACAGCATAGGTCAAAAAGAATATGCTATTGGCTAATCCCAGCTGAGTATTATTTAAACCAAACTGTTTGCCAACGATTCCCATAATTGGATTAAAAATGGTACGCGTTCCATACATTAATATCCAACCTAAGAAGAATATAATGACGACTCTTATCCAATAGTTTTTAGAAACCTTTACGGCTTCTTCGTCGTTTTTCATTATTCGCTCCTTTCATAGACTCAGGAGTATTTAAACTAGCTAAAATACCCAGTTCAATCCCATAACTCAAATCATTACCCGAAGTATGGCCAATATTAAGAATGGAATTTAGCTCACGGTCTATATTTTTTAAATCATGATTTTTCAAGGATTCATATAATTGATAAACTTTGGAATTAACGTATCCTTGTGTTGCACAAATTAGATAAGCTTTACTCACATCAGTAGTAAGACTCAGATTACTAATTATTTGTTCAATAAAGTTTGATAAATAATTAGTTGCTTTGCCAACTAATAATAGTATGAAAATGTAACCACAAAGGATATCATCACCGCTTGGCGTTAATCCCTTTCCTCTGCCAAGTAACCAAGTAACAACTTGCTCAATATTAAGATTCTTAAATGTAGTCATTTCCTCAGTAAAAGTTTTGAACAAACTATTGTTGGGTAGCCCTATTCTTTGATCTAATTTTTTTCTTTCCAGGATTTTGAGGACTTTTTTTAATTCAGCTTTTGGAAACTGACTAAACGCATTAATTTTTAAGTCAACTATATTTGAATCTACTAAACTAATCTTTTTAATCCCATCTTTGGTATAGAAGTAGAGATAATCATTTGAAAATTTAACTATTTCGTTTTTTCCCACACTATGAATAATTGATTGCAAAATGTTTTCAGGAATGTTCATCCCAAAGCAGGACAAGTAATTCTCAAAACAGCCAATATTTACTAAGTGATAACCAATTTGAATATTAATAGAGTGGGTGAATATTGAATGTATTTTGCCTATTTTGCCAAATTTAGTAATGGGATTAATGTAACTACTAATTTGAACAACATGAGAATTAATCAACTTCGATACCTAAGGTCTTAGCATAGGCTTCCAAAGCCTTTTCAAAGCAGGCTATTGGCGCTTTAACAGTACCAGCACCAATCTGACCAACACCTGGTTTTTTATGTGCAATACCTGTGTTAATAATTGGCTCAATGCCAGTTTCTACTACTTTTCTAATATCAATGCCCAAGTTCGTGCCTTTAAAGTCCCAAGTTGGAATCGACCAATTTGGATTGTGAGTAGTATTAATCTTCTCCATGGAATTGGAAATTCTTAATGCATCTTCAAAACCGCCTGCACCAACAAATCTTGTTACACCAGGAGCTGCTACCATGGCCATACCGCCTACACCGACAGTTTCTGTAATTGAAGAATCGCCAATGTCGGGGTTAGCGTCATCCTCTGAAAAGCCTGCAAAATAAAGGCCCTTAGGAGTATTTACAGGTGCTTTAAACCATTGGTCTCCCATACCAGCAATACGGATACCAAAATCACGTCCATTTCTAGCCATTGCAGTTACGATAGTACCTTTTTGATACTTTCTTGCAGCATCAGCAATTGACTTGCCAGTAGCCATCATAATGTTGAGGAAGAATTGATCAGTATCTGCTAAAAATTTAATTACATCGTATCTGTCTTTCTCACTAATATCTAGTTCACTAATTAGTGGCGCTATTGAACATAAGAAGTTTGCTGAAGCGGCAATATTTCTTTGATGGAACTCATCTCCCATTGTAATAGAACGTGCTATTAAGACATTTAAGTTAAGGCCATCCTCAGTTTTCTTTAAAGCTTTTGATAAGACTGGACCGAGTACATCCCTCATCCAAACTAGCCGATCAATAACTTCTTGAGAGTATGCTCCAAATCTCAAAACCTTACCTATACCTTCATTCAAGGTGCAATAAGCTCTCGTATTGTCCAATCTGTTTTCAACAATGACAACAGGCATATTTCCTGATGTAATTCCACCCATTGGTCCGACGGCATGAACAGAATGACAAGGCATTAAACTTATTTCTCCATTTTCCAATAACTTTCGTGCCTCAATCTCATCTTTTGCCCAGCCCTCAAATATTGCTGCACCAACACATGAGCCCTGCATAGGTCCTGTCATTTCTGTATATGTAATTGGCGGTCCTGCATGCAACAATGTCTTGTGCTCAGTATTCAGTTCAGGAATAACAGTCTTAGCAGGAACTACATCAGTCAGAAACGGTTTCGCATCCTTAAATCTTTGAATTACCTTTTCATTGTCTGCGTCAATCTTGTCATCATACTTTTCTAGTGCATCTAATAACTTAATCATCCGCTTATTACCATTAGCGCGTGGCTTCCAATTGAATTGAACAGTTTTTCCACCATATTTAATAATCGAATCGGTAAAACTATTAATACCAATATTAATTACTCGTGGTTTTGTAGCTAATAATTCCTTTACTTCGTTGCTAACAGTTGGTAATGCAATTTTCTTCCCTGTATATGGAATATTTGTTTTATCTGGCTCAGAAATTTGAATTCCTTTTAACTTTAATGCTAGTTGAACAGCCTTTGCATTGCTCTTCTCAACTAAAACGCCATGTTCTTTTAAGCGCTCAACTGTTTCATCATAATTTTGCGGATCTTTATTCGTTCCTACAACAGTGGCAACAAAGTATAATGGTCTGCCAGCTTTTTCAGCCTTATCAATTTCTTCATCAATTACTGGAATTAAAGCACCAGCCATATCATCGCTTGCGCCATATCCCAACACTACATCAAGTAAAATGACCCCAGTATGTGGATCCTGACAATATTCGCGCATTTTATTAATCCGAACCTCTGGATCAATCATCGGGTGTGGCTTTCCTTGGGTATAAACATCATCTCCTAAATCAATGACATCATATCCCTCAGTTTTTAGAATATAGCCTTTTTCCTTTGTTAAATGCCCTAAGTCGAGTGCTTCAGAAATCAGCATGCCGGCTTCATTAGCCAAAGTTCCACCTGAATAGAGTCCCTTAATAGTTTTATCTTCTGCTAGTGTTTTAACATTAGCTGGTAGTTCAACTTTTTCAAAATAATTTTTTTTAACTTCTTTACCAGCTGCCAAATCAACAGCAATCTTAGCCGTTTCTTCTAATGTATGAGCTAAATAAACATTACCTTCATAATGAGTAGGTCGCTCACCTAAAAAGTCAGCAACAACGGGCTTATCACAGCTTTCAAGAATCTGCATAACTTCATCTCTAACCTTTTTTGCAGGTGGTTTAGAAATGACACAAATCACATCCGTTGGCTCATGATCTTCTAAAGCCGCAATTGCATCTTTAACTGTAATTGCATCTACCTCATTACTTAAATCACGTCCACCGGTACCTATGGCATGAATAACACCATTGCCCAATCTGTCAATAATGGTCGTTACTTCTTGAATTCCAGTTCCTGAAGCACCAACAATGCCAATATTTCCGGGTGAGACAACATTAGTAAACGCCAATGGAATACTTGAAATAACACCCGTGCCACAATCAGGTCCCATCATTAGTAAGCCTTTTTTATGGGCTAATTTCTTTAATTTAACTTCATCTTCGATTGAAACATTATCCGTAAATGAGAACACATTTAAATTATGTTTCAAAGCCTTTTCCATTTCTGGAGCTCCGTATTCTCCAGGTATGCTAAATAAAGCCAAATTCGCATCTGGCAATGCCTTTAATGCATCATCCCAATTATCAACCGCCACTGTGTCTTCATCAGATTCAGTCTTTTTAGTAGAAAGATCTTCCAGGAATGACTGAACAGTTGGTAAAACTTTATCCATAACCTCATTGTCATCACTTCTAACAACTACCATTAAATCATTGGGTGATGCAGTTTTAGCCTTCTCAGTTAACAAGCCAGTATTAGCCAAAATATCCTTATTCGCTTCAGTACCCATCATGATCTGGCTCATTTCTACATCGGCCAGCTCGTTAATCTTATTCGTCAATAGCATAAGATTAATTGAATCCTGATAGTTATCCTTTAAGATTACTGTCTTAAGCATTTTTCATACCTCCAATTTGTTAATTTTTTTACAATTTAAATTGTATGATTGTATAGAAGCGCTTACAATGGATAAAAAGTAAATCTATTTGGAAGATTTTTAGCCAAATGGACAAAGGAAAATAATTTAAGGAGATTTAATATGAAACTATACGATCTGCTAGAATTACCAATTTTCAAAGAAAGCAAAATTTTAACACCAAAATTGGAAAGAAATACTGAAATTAAGTCTGTAATGGTTTTAGAGGCTTTAGATATTGAAAAATGGTCACGCAAAAATCAAATCATTTTGACCTCTTTTTATGCATTAAAGCAATTATCGCCCGATGAGATGAATACTTTTTTTGAAAAGATGGTACGGATCGGGATTAGTGGAATTATCGTGAAAGTTGATCGACTGATTAAACAAGTACCAAATTGGTTTATAGACCTTTGCTATCAAAATAAAATTCCGTTAATCAAAGTGGGTACGGAGTTAAATTATGAACAAATAATATTAGCCATCTATCAGCCAATTTTAAATAATCAATCGTTAGTCTTGGAGAACTACTATAAAACAAGACAAAGATTAATACCTTTAGCTGATAGTCTAGCTTCTTACCAAGTTTTAGTAGCCGAATTTAATAATATAACTCACTATCCTTGCTCGTTATATTTAGCTTCAAACTCAACCTCTTATAAAAGCAAAGATATGCCTGAAAAAATGGTAATTAAGGAAAGGAGTCCCTATACAGAAGAAGATTCTGAATTTGTGAAAAACAAATATTTTTTGTACACTCTTGAATCTTTGGCTACAAATCAAATATATAACGCCACAAGAATTGAGTTTTCAACGAATAATGTTAATCAACGTAATTCACTCTTAGTAATTCATAAAACTCAAAAATTAAGTGAATCAGAGACAATGATTTTCGAAAATTTCATTGATATTATTCAGAATAAATTACAAACAGAATATGCTTTAAAGCAAAAAGAGTACGCCCACTTAAATAATATTGCAGATGCGATTTTGCAATACCCACTTTTGGATGAAAGAGAGCTTGATACACTGCTAGATGAAGTAAATTTAAATCATTACAAGTATTATCAAGCTTGTGCTTTTTTTACTACTAATTTGAGTAAAATGGATCTTTATAATATTCGAGCAATACTTCAAGGACTTAAGCGCTACAGCATTTACTCAGAACACCACGACTATATGATCATTCTTTTTAATATTGAAAGTCACTCTGATCAGTTAGATTCTGCACTAATAAAAAAGAAGTTGTCTAAGTATTTTCAAAAGCGTTCAAGTCTTTCAATTGTAATTAGCTTTATTAAGACAAAAAATAACTTGCAAACCATTTTAGATGAATGCTTGCAGGCCTTGAGTTTTAACGCAAAAATTTTTATTAATTATGTTTTCTCAATTGAAAGACTAGGTATATTTAGATATTTCTTGTCAATCAAAGACCCTAGCACTTTAAATAAATTCATCCCTCAAAATTTAATAGATTTGAAAAAAGATAATTATGATTTATTTAAAACGCTAAAAATATTTTTTGACACAAATAAAAATTACAAAAAAGCTGCTGAACTATTATTTGTACACGAAAAAACCGTCCGCTACAGGATTAAAAAGATTCAAGGTTTATTAGATCTTGATCTTGAAAACCAAACTGAACTAATCAATTATCAAATCTCAACTTATTTACTTAGTATGGAGAAAAATAATGAAACATAATATGCAAAAATTATCCAATTCAATGCAATGTACTTTATGGTACCCTAGCACCCCAACATCAACTATCTTAATTTACTTTCATGGTGGCGGATTAATATATGGCACGCGTAATGACTTACCCTCTGCTTTAACTAATATTTTCCTAAAAAAACAGATAGAAGTTATTGCACTAGATTATCCACTAGCTCCAAACTCTTCTTTAAGTAAAATTTTAGAAACAACTTTCCAGTCATTTAAAGAGCTATATAAAAAAGTAATCGAACCACATAATTTTAATTACATATTATGTGGCCGCTCTGCTGGAGGTTTTATTATGTTTTGGTTGGCCAATCAGATTCTCAAATTAAGCCAAATAAAAAAGCCTACCAAAATTATCAATTTCTATGGTTACTATGACTTGAAAGACGCTAATCGAGCAAAAAAATTATCGACTACGACTATTTCAAAAGAGCTTATACAATCAATAGATACAAAAAATTTTATTCATGATGATTCTGCTTTATCTCGCTATCTTTTATATTTATATCTTGCTGAACAAGGTGATTTGTTAAAAGCTTATGGCGTTAACGAAAATGAAGTAAGCAAATATTCAATTACCATAGACGAATTAAAAAATTTCCCTCCTATTTTTTCCGCTGCAAGTACAACAGATAAAGAGGTACCCTTTAGCTACAGTAAGTCATTAAAACAACTTTCCCAATATAACGTTTTTTATCCACTTTATTATTTAGATCACGATTTTCTAAAAGAAATTAATAACCCACAAGTACAAAAAGTCTTAAAAAGTCTTGCAAATTGGATTTAGTGCTTAAATATGCTAATCAAGCTTGATATTAAGATGCTTTAGGTAAGATAGCAAAAAAATCAATTTGCTAAATAGTGTGAATACTAAAAAACAAAATATCATAAGCTATCCGATGCAGCTTTGTTGTTCAATCACCTCATACAATAACATTTACTCATTTTCATAGCTGTAAATTATTTTTAACAAAAAATACATGATCTAGATAAAACATCTAAATCATGTACTACAAAACAATTATTATTATCAAACCTTAATACATTTTAATTATCGTGTTCTTGGTGCCACTTTTTAATCTGCTGCAGACGCTTTTTAAACCGGTCT
>CALYQE010000068.1 GCA_945281075.1 uncultured Lactobacillus sp.
AATCCCTATCTTTATATAAAATAGAATAGCAATAATCAAAGCTGATACAGTTTAAGAATCTGGAAAATACTATTCCCCATAGGCTACCAAAAAGCGTTGAACTTGCAGGTTCAACGCTTTTTTGTATACATTCTCTCTTGGTCTTCTATTATTTTAATTAGTAATCCTCAAATAGATTGGAAACCAAAAACTACGTACAGAATTTATATCACAGTCCTAACTGCTTTAGTACCTAATTTAAACTTTACTATTCGTCAAAACTACTTAGTTTGTCAATTAGTCAGTTTGTTGCTTCCATTCGCCTGGCTATCTGGCCAAACGCTCGACTCGCATGTTTAAAATCTCGCTTTTCGATTATAGCCGTAATGGTTTTTTCGGTCGCCAAAATGCTAGCCAAAAATCTGCCCACGATACATTTAACTGACCAACAACCAATGCCACACCTGATTAATAACTCTTGCACCAGCAAGCACACGAATCAGCTAATCAAACAGTTTTTTTACTTTAGCCACCTACTTCAGGAAGATGATCTAAAAGTCAATTTTAGTTGCCACAAAAAAAGTTAAAGCAGACAAAGCAAGTTTTTCAGTGTTTTATCTGCTCTTTTTTGTTCAAAGAGCCAGTTTCTTCCAAGATTCTACTTTTTCTAAAAAGTTTTTAATATAATTTATGCCCAAATATAGAAATCACAAATGACTTTGAAATATGCTAGTCAAAAGTAATAATTATTACTTAGTGCACTATAAACAATTTTTGCATGAATGATAATGCAATTTATTCGTCCTCCAAAGAAAGCGCTTACTTATACAATATAAATTGTTAAGAGAAATAAAGTAAGTTCAGAAAGGAAAATAGAAATGCAATTAGTAAACGGATATGAATTAATGAAATATGCAAAAGATAATCATCTTGTCTTACCTGCTTTTAACACAACAGACTATGAAATGACTTTGGCGATTGTAAAAGCATTCGACAAAATGGGATTAGGTGGATATATTCAAATTTCTTCGCATAATTTAAAATTATCAAACCCAGAAATCATTGCAAATATGACTAGGGAAGTAATGCAAAGAGAAGATATTTCAACTCCAATCTCACTTCATCTAGATCATGGAAAAAGTTTTGAAGATGTGAAGCGTTGTATTGATGCTGGATTTACATCAGTAATGGTGGATACTTCTCAGCTTCCATATGAAGAAAATGTTAATGAAGTAAGAACAGCTGCAGATTATGCACACTACTTTGGAATTCCTGTTGAAGCAGAACTTGGAGGCATCAGAGGTAAAGAAGATGATAATGTTCCCGATTCAAACGCTAAAACTGATCCAGAACAAGTTTATGACTTTGTAGAAAGAACAAAATGTGATTCCTTAGCAGTCGCTGTTGGTAATGTTCATGGTCTAGTTCTATCACCACATTTGGATTTCCCATTGCTTAAAAAAGTTGCAGCAGCTTCACCTGTTCCATTAGTCCTACATGGTGGCTCAGGTATTCCATTTGATCAAGTTCGCCAAGCTAAAGAAAATAATCTTATCAAAGTAAACTATGGTTCTGATTTAAGAAAATCATATATTAAGACTTTTGGTAAAGCTTATGAATTGAATCACAATGAATTTGCACTCTATGATGTTGCAAAACAAGGTGTACAAAATGTTATTGATACTGCTACCAACATTATTAACGAAATAAATGTTAAGGAAACAAATTCAGCAGTTGTAAATAGTTAGGAGAATATATATGTTAAATGCACGCGAGATTAAAATGCTAAATGATTTTTATGATCATCAATCTCAAAGTTTAACTTCTAACTTTTTTGTGGAAAAATATCAAATTAGTACTAGAACGGTTCAAAATGATCTAAAAAAAATAAGACAAAGTTTAAACGATTCTAAAGGTGCTAAATTAATTTCCAAACCCTCAGTAGGATCAAAATTAAAAATTATTAATGATAAGGATTTTCAAAAAAATTTTTTGAGTAAACGCGTGCATTTAAAGGCGAAAGAATCGGAACGAATTCAAGAATTATTTAGATTACTTGTAAATCAAACTAGCCCCTTATCAAAAATACAAATAGCTGAAAAATTATATGTCTCAAACTCTACTCTAACAAACGATTTAAATAAATTATCAGCTATGTTAGAACAAGACAATTTGAAAATAACAAGAAATTCACATGATGGAATAAAAATAGTTGGTGCTGAACTAAATATTCGAAAATGTTTACTCAAGTTTGGTATATATTCGTCCCAAAACAACAATCAGGAAGAAGATAACACAAGAAAAGAAATTGAAAAAATTATAGTTAATATTTTAATTAAACATCATTGCAATATTTCAGATAATTTATTTCAGAATTTGATAGTTCACATAGAGGTTTCAATTAAACGGATTCAGTCAGGATTTTCTCTTAAAGATGCAAAACAGAAATTGATTCATGAATTTCATGAAGGATACCAGATAGCAAATGAAATATTTGTTGCATTAGAAAAGCGGTTTTATTTTAAAGCAACTACTGGTGAGATTTTAAATTTAGCAATTTATCTACAAGGTAAAAGTGATTATGTAAATTATGATTATGTTTCCAAATCCGTGGATCAATTTATTATGCAAGCTCTTATAGAGATAAAAGATAAATTTAAGGTTGATTTTACACAGGAAATAAATCTTAGAATTTCTTTAGCACTACACATTATGCCCCTAATAACAAGGGTGGAATATGATATTCAAAATGACAACGTAATGCTAGAAAATATACGTGAGTCTTTCCCATTAGCTTTCGATATGGCTGCTTACATGGGACTTTTATTACAAAATAAAATTGGCAAAAAGATAAAAGAAAGCGAAATATCTTATTTAGCTATTTATTTCAATCAATATTTAAATAGAAATGATCATTTCACAGGGTCCAAAAATCTGTTAATAATTACTAATTTAAAAAGAAGTGAAATTGTTCTTTTAAGAGAAAGATTTATTACTTGGTTTGATAAAGAGATTTCGTCAATCAACATTGTTAATATTACGGAAGCTCCAGGGTTAAACATAAATAACTATGATGTAATTTTTACAACAAATCAAACTAAGTTAACGGACAAACTTGGCGCTATTTTAATTAGTGATTTTCCAAATAATGAAGAATATCCCAAAATTAAACTTGCTATTGACGGCTTTAGAACAAAAAAAGATTTATTAAATCTATTTTCGAAAGACAGATTTGAATTTAAGGATTTGAATAACAAAGATGAAGCATTAAATGAAATAATTTCTATTTCTAAAAATGCAGTAAATGAGCAGAAGGAAAATCTAGATAAGGCTGTTAGATTAAGAGAACAATTAGGTAGCAGTTTTTTCAGCAATACAATTGCTTTCCCGCATCCAATTAGCCCCATATCGGTTTCAACTTTTGTATCAATACTATTATTGAAGAAGCCAATTCAGTGGGACGAGGATAATAATAAAGTCGATTTAATAATCTTGGTTTCAATTGAAAAAAATAATTCTAAAGCTTTTCAACTTTGGAATTATCTTAGCAAAATAATACAAGATAAAGATTTCGTAGAAAAATTGAAGAAAAAGCCTAAATTTGAAAACTTTATTGAGATGTTTTCTGAGATTTTAGATTAATAGGAGATGATATTTGTGCAATTTATTATGGTTTCACACGGAGACTTAGCTAAAGCAATGTTCGGAAGTGCCCAAATGATTGTAGGAAAACAAGATAAAGTTTCTACTTTTGGGTTACGTCCAACTGAAGACGTAAGTACATTAAGGAAAGAAATCGAAGCTAAATTAAAAGAAATCGGATCAGAAGATGTAGTTATTTTTACAGATTTATATCATGGAAGTCCCTTTAATGTAGTAGTTTCACTTATGGGAGAGTACAAATTTCATCATATTACTGGTATGAATTTGGGCTTAATCTTAGAAGCCCTAATGATGAGACTTCAAAATAAAACGGTTGATGAAATTTGCAAAAAATTAATAAAAGTAGCACCAACTACTTTCGTAGATGTTAATAAGCAATTAGCTGAAACTGAAGTTCAAGGAGATGTTTAAAATGAAAAAAATAACTTTTGTAAGAGTAGATGATCGGTTAATTCATGGTGAAGTAGTTACGGCATGGGTACCAACTTACAATATTAATCATATTATTATTGTTGATGACACAGTTGCTAAGGATCCAATGCAAAAAAGAATTTTGACAGCATTGGCTCCTAAAGGTGTACAAGTTGATCCAATGGATGTGGAAACAGCAACTAAATACCTAAGTAAAGAAAATAATGATGCAGAAAGAATTTTATTGTTAAGTAAATCTCCGATTTATTTTGAAAAATTGAACGATGCTGGCATTGAATTACCTGAAGTTAATTTGGGTGGTATGGGAATTCGTGGAGAAAGAAAGCCTTTCGTTAAAAATGTAGCCGCAAGTCCAGACGAAATCACTGCAATTAAACAATTAATGGACAATGATGTACATGTATTTTATCAATTGGTACCTGAACAAAGGGTGATTGAAATCACTGATCTTGTTAAGTAATAACTATGAGGAGGAAAGAAAATGACTATTTGGCAAGCAATTCTCTGTGGAATAGTTTATTACCTTGCAATCGGTAATATGCCATTTGTCGGATTATGGACTCTGCAAAGACCGTTAGTTTGTGGTTTTGTAGTAGGCATTATTTTAGGTGATCCTTTAAAGGGTGCGGTTATTGGTGCAACTATTAACTTAGTTTATTTGGGCTTTATTTCTGCTGGTGGTTCGATGCCTGCAGATATGGCCCTGTCAGGAATTTTAGGTACAGCTTATGCAATAACGGGAGGATTAAACGCAAAAACCGCTCTTTCTATTGCTGTCCCAATCGGTTTATTAGGAACAATAGTATGGTATGCCAGAATGACATATGGCTCTGTTTTTGTTCACTTGGCAGACCATTATATTGAAAAAGAAGAATACAACAAAATTTGGAAGGCAAATGTTCTTTATCCTCAATTGCTTACAGCTTTAATTACGATAATTCCTTGTACTATAGCTGTTTATTTTGGTGCCAGTTACATTTCTGGCTTTGTTAAAGCACTTGGCGGAACAGTCTTAAGTATTTTTGAAGTTATTGGTGGTATGATGCCAGCTCTCGGTGTTGCTATAACGCTTCAATATATCTATAAAGATGATGCTCGTGTATTCTTATATATTGGTTTTGTCTTGGCAACATATTCTAAACTCGGATTATTACCTTTGGGTGTTATCTCAGCTTTAGTAGCTATTGTTTACATTCAAATCATAAATAAGATTGGTAAATCAACGGATCAAGGAGGGCCTCACTTTGAATAATGAAAATACAGCTTCTAAAAAGAAAGATAAGAGCCTTTTGAGAAAAAAGGATTTAGTTAAATCTTGGCTAATTTGGGAAAATTTCCCTCAAACCTGTTACAACTATGAAAGAATGATGGGACAAGCTATTGCACACGTTTTTGTTCCTATATCTAAAAGACTCTATAAAGATGAACCTGATAAAAAGAAATCCATGATGAAAAGAGAGATAGAGTTTTTTAATGTCCATGTTGAGTTTGGAGCCATAATTATCGGAATGATCATTGCAATGGAAGAACAGAAGGCTAAGGACAAAGGTATTCCAGGTGAATTCATTACAAGTTTGAAGACATCAATGATGGGGCCATTATCCGGCGTGGGGGATACTATTTATCAAGGTGTCTTAATCCCCATTTTGCTAGCTATCTGTATTGATATAAATAGAAGAGGAACATTCTGGGGCTCTATTATCTACTTTGTAATTATGTTTACATTCTCATGGTTATTTAGCTACTTCACTTTTATGTTTGGTTATAAGGCTGGTACTGAATCAGTAATGGAATTTCTTGAAAAAGGAATTCTTGACAAGATTTTAGATGGTGCTCAAATCATGGGTTGTATGGTTATGGGAGGCTTGATTTCAAGTTACGTTAAAATGACGATTCCATTAAAGATAGTAACGTCAACACAAACTTTTAGTATTCAAAAGCAATTGCTGGATGTATTAATGCCAAATATTTTGCCGTTTGGCTTTACGTTGCTGATCTTAGTTCTATTGAAACATAAGTGGTCTAGCTTAAAGATTATTGGATTATTAATAATCATCGGTATTATTGGTGGCTGGACCGGTATCTTAGGTGCTTAAAGATTTTTAAAGAGGTTTAATTATGAAAGGTATTTTAGAAAAAGGACCAAAAGAAATAGAAATTACTGATTTTGATGATCCTAAAATCAAAGATGACGAAGTTTTAATGAAAATTCATAACGTTGGCTTATGTCAAAATGATGTTCGGGATTATACAGGTGATACTGCATGGACATATCCAAGAGTTGGTGGTCATGAGTTTAGTGGTGAAATTGTAGCTGTTGGTAAAAATGTTAATTCTGAACATTTTAAGGTAGGTGATCATGTAGTAAAGTATATTTTGCCAAATTGTGGAGAATGTTATTACTGTAAGATCGGCAGACCAAATTTATGTACCGAAATCTATTCTTCTCCAACTTTTAGAAATGATCATGGTATTTCTGGATTTTGGGGCATGGCAAATTTGATGGCTGTTAAATCAACTGATTTATTCAAATATCCTAAAGAAACTTCCTTTGTAGACATGGCCTTCACCGAACCAGTTGGATGTGTTATCAACAGTATCGAGAGAGCTGATATTAAATTTGGTCAAGATGTTGTCATAATTGGTGGAGGTGTCATGGGATTAATTCATGTATTGCTTCTGAAACTTCAAGGCTGCAGAATAATTGTAAGTGAACCAAATGCAGAAAGACGTCAACTTGCAGAAAAATTAGGAGCTGAATTTACCTTAGACCCTACTGAAGGGAACCCTGTTCAAAAGATTAAGGACTTAACTGATGGAAAGGGAGCAGATGTGGTGTTTGATACTACTGCTGTTCCAGCAATTGCAAAACAAGCTATTGATTTTACCGCAAATGGTGGACAAACATTTATGTTTAGTTCGATGCACCCAGATGATCCAGTTCCTGTAGATTTAGGAGCTGTTCACTCTCACGAAAAATTTATTAAAGGTACAGTTAGTCCAACAAGAACTACGTATTATGAAGCAACCCAAATAATTGGTAAAAAATTAATTAATGTTCGTCCTCTATTAGCAAAAGTTTTTGCCTATAAAGATTACGTCGACGCCGTTAAATATGCAATGAGGCCTGATACTTTAAAGACCATGATTGAGTTCTAGTATAGAGATTTTAGGTGATCTAAATGACCAAGTTATATATTGGTATTGATATTGGTACCTCTTCAGTTAAACTCGGACTTTATGATAGTAGTTTAAATTTAAAAGATCTTTTTCAAAAAAAATATTCTTACTGTGATTTAAAAGATGGAAAAAAGGAAATTGATCCTAGTATTTGGTTTCAACTTGTTAAAGAAGGAATAAAAAAATTATTCAAAGAAAAGAATCCTTTAGATACAATTGTAGCTATTGGTACCACTGGTCAAATGCATACCGCAGTATTTCTAGATAAAGATGGGAAATCTGTTAGGCCAGCAATTCTTTGGAATGATACAAGAACAAAAGAAACGATTCCCGCATTAAAAAACACATTGCTTCGAATTAAGCAATGTGAAAATGCTAAAATAGTTTCTACTGGAAGTCCTTTATCTAATTTAATTTGGGTAGAAAAAAATGAGCCTTCTAACTTTAAAAAAATAAAACATTTCTTGATGCCGGTCGATTACATTGTATATCGATTAACTGGAAAGTATTCAACTGATTACTGTGACGCTTCAACTTCGTCAATGTTTGACTTTGATAAAAATCAATGGTCAAGAGAAATCGTAGATACATTTTCAATTGATTTCAATATATTACCAGATATTCATTCTTCTAATTACGTTGTGGGAGATATTAAAGATGAGGTAGTTAAGCAACTAGGTTTGCCTAAGGGAATTAAAGTAATAGAAGGTACAGGAGATAATGCAGCAACTGCATTAGCAAATTCTGATAGCCATACAGAAACTCCTTTAATCTCTTTAGGTACTTCTGGTGTGGTAGTTATTCCGGACCAAAATAATAATTTTAAAAAAGTAGGTAAAAATATCGTTTTTAGTCCTCAAGAGAACCATTTTCAACTTTTAACTCAAGGAACGGTTCAAGCTGGAGCATCTCTTAATAATTGGTGGCTTACAAACATACTGCATACCGATAAAATTGATCAGGAACAAAATGCAATATCAGAAAAATTGTTGGGAAACAATGATGTTTTATTCTTTCCGCATGTTAATGGTGAAAAGACTTTGTTTTCTAATCCCAACTTGAGAGGAAGCTTTGTAAATTTAAGTTTAGAAACTCAAAGAGAAAATATGTATTTGGCCATTTTAGAAGGAGTAGCATTCGGGTTAAAAGAGCTTTTTGATGAAATTACTGATAGAAACTCATACAGATACATCAGAATTGTAGGTGGCGGAGCTAATAGTAAACTATGGTTAAAGATAATTGCAAATATTTTTGGAATAGAAATTAGAAAAAGTAATTGTTCTAGAGAAGCAATAGATGGTGCAGTTTTGCTAGCTATTTCCGGCGTTAACGAAAAATGTCTATCTAAAGATAAAAACGATGCAATAGTAAACCCTAGCAAAAACTTAACTTCTAAATATGCACAACGATATGAACATTATTTAAAGATGATTTCTGTAATGACAAAAGAACAATTTTAGATTGGATCTGTTTAGCAATGAAAAAATGTCTAGTATGTGGAAGAAAATTAAGGATTATCAAATTTAAGACTTTAGATGGCTTTTTATGTAAAAATTGTTACCGGGTGATTAGTTTTAACTATACTCGAACAGTTACCCAAGTATCTCAGCAAGAAATTAGCAACATTTTTGAAGAAAATCAAAAAATAACCAATCTAAAAATGAATTTTGAAATTTCTAAAAAAATAGGTAGTTACATATTTTTTGATGATAAAAATAAATACTTCTGTTTAACAAATAATCCGAAATTTACTAACCTTGCTTCTAAACCAGAATATTATCCTTATGATGCTATTAAAGACGTTAAGCTTCAAAATAAAGAGTTAATTATTAAAGGGCAAGATTTGCATACTTTGGCAGTGGAAATCTTCTTAAAAGATAACGATCAAAATATAATTAAAAGAAATATTGTTTTTCTTTCCTACCCAATAAATGGAAATGCAAATATTTACCATACTTTACTAAAATTTGCTAAACAAATAGTCTTACAACTTCAGAAAGTAGCCAACACAGATTTAGCAACTAATATTAAGGAATAGATCAAGTTTATATTATGAATGTAAAGCGTATTCTCTATTACTAACCGTGAATCAAAATAACGATAGTACTACTTTGCCAGATTCACTTATTCGGTTTTGCAAAAAATGACTACAATATATTTAATATGACATGAAACAGTCTTCTTAATAATTACCATAAATTTCGTTGGTTGAATAATATTCTTTGAAATTACAAAACATAATAGATGTCAAAAAATAGACAATATATAAAAGCTCTAGGAAAACTGCCCATATTTACAGAAACCTTAGAATTTGAAATAATAAACCTATGTAAACTGCGAAAGTTAAATAAATAGCATAAACTTGAGTATGGAACTAGCTTTAATAAATATAAAACTGATAAATCAATCCTACTGTCAAAAAATTGATTTATCAGTTTTTGCTTACTTATATTGCTATAATTAAAATTATAAATTTTACCTTATAATCTCTCTTTTACTAAAAAATATAGGGAATTGATTAGTATATTTATTAGCCGATTGAAGTCTTGAAGTTTATAAATTTTCAAATCTAACTTGAATAATTAATTCAACAACTGCTATGCTACAAAACTGTTTTGCTGCTTGCTTTTTATGACCTAATCTTAATTGATATGAGCCCGAGATTGTCCTAACTTAGGTGATTCACACCATATTTTACTTTCAGTGCTTTTAGTTTATATTGCTGTCAAGCCACTAGTTAAAGCTAATTATTCGCATAACTATTATGACTTTGAAGCACTACTTTATCTCGGTTAACTTATTATTTTCTAGTACCCAATGCCGAAAGC
>CALYQE010000069.1 GCA_945281075.1 uncultured Lactobacillus sp.
CGCTAAAAAAGCGTAAATAGGACTAAATTTAGAGTTAGAAAACTATCATAATTTTGGGGTTTGTATTATTAAGTTTGCGTTCACTACCTAAACCTTAATTGATTGATAAATTCAAATAGACCTAAACAATCGGTATCTGTTAATTCACTGATTGGTTGATGACTAAAAACTTCAACCTTTTCACGCTTAATTTCAATTATTAGTGCTAAGTTGATTAAGTAGCCATTCTGGATCCTGCTTGCTAACGTGACGCATTTCTACTTTAATTCTGCCCCACGCAAAACCACCTGGTAGTCCAAATTCTTCATAAAAATGTAAGTGAATAGCAATGATGCTTAACAACAAAGCTCGCCGTGCTAGGTCCCAATCATGAATTCCAAGAACTAATGCGTAAAAGACGCTAATATATAGCATAAAATTATATCATTGCATAATCATCTTTTTCATTTTACCGGTGTCTCCTAATTTGACAGTGCCTCATTATTGATTCACAACGCTGAATCTGTTTAGCATCAATCGGATATTTAGTCTGTTCGCTTTTTAATGATTGAACTGGTATGACAATACTTATGAGTATGCAACCAAACAAAGTAACAATTGCCAGCAACCATGTCTTTGCATCTAAAAGTTGTTCACCAGCTAATTCGTGAATAAAAACTATGCCCAGTGGCAAAAATAATAAAAATGTTGTTGCCATTCCAGGATTATACCAAGCTCGAAGTTTGATGGGCATTTCTAAGCAATGGCCAAGAATTTGAAAAAGACTAAATAAAACCACTCCTAAACCAAATCAGATAACTTGATAAGCCATAATTGCTATGAAATAAATTAACCAGGCACTAACATTAACAATCATTATGGATAGTCCATTTCCAGGATAATAGTTAGCTCTTGCTTTTTCGCCATAGACAACTCGATTAATAATTACTGGTGCT
This sequence comes from uncultured Lactobacillus sp., assembly GCA_945281075.1. Classification (GTDB taxonomy): domain Bacteria; phylum Bacillota; class Bacilli; order Lactobacillales; family Lactobacillaceae; genus Lactobacillus. The sequence goes on from CALYQE010000069.1 coordinate 936, forward strand.
CCTCCCGGTAATTGATATTCTTCAAACTGATGAGCAAACAAGCAAATCAAGTTAAATACTAATAATCGCTGAATATTGTTATTAAAGGCACCGCATAAAATGCTAATCAATAAAATAATTCCAAAAATGGCCCCTATTTTATACCAGTTATGAATAGCAAATTTCATTAAATATCTCCTTACTAATTGTCTCATTTGTGACAGTTAGATACCGTAATCTGCAAACTCAAAGGACCAGAGCAGATTTTTTCACTGCTCTTTGTGAGCTTCTAACTACTGAAGAATTAAGTAATCTTACAATTAAAGATCTATGTGACCGTGCCGGCTACTCTCGCAGAACTTTTTGCCGTCACTTTGATTCTCCTGTTGATATTCTCCAACAGCACCTAAATAAATTAATTTTTTCGTTATTCAATAGTCTTCGACCAGTTAATCAAGAGCAAATTAACTTTCAGCAAACAGTAGAAAGTTTTTTTAGCTTTTGGGCCAAACACCTTTCCTTACTAGAATTATTAAATAAGCAAAACCTTCTCTACCTTTTACCCCAAACTGCCACTCGCAATATAAATGATAGTTTTTAGCTGACACATTAAGCAATCAGCCGGATGCACAATTTGTTCAAAATTTTGGTATCAGCGGGATGTTTGCCCTGCTTGAAACTTGGATTAATACCCAATCTAAACGTAGTCCTCAAGAAATGGGACAAATTGCCACGATAATACAGCATCGCCTACAGATATAAACTCAAAACGATAAGTGACTCATCAAATAAAATCACCTTGTTCTGGTGTTTAATGGGGTTCAAGTTCAAAGATGGTAAAGTGATTTAAGCAAAATGTAAATTTCTTGTTGCACGCTTTTATTTTGGCTGGACGCAATTTTTTGGTATATAGATTTTGTTTATTGCTGTTCTACCAATGTATCCTAGTTGACTCAATCCACATAGCTAATCTGGCTGAAATTCATATCCGTGATAAATATTAATTTAAGCTTTGTATCCACTTTTTCTACGCTAGTTAGCATGACCGTACCGAAAAAGACAGCTGTAAAAACTTGGCTGATGGAACACTCGTCTCTCCAATCCTAAACAAAAAAATGTACCCTTTCCCATCAGCAAAATCGGAAAAGATACACTTTTAATTATTTATCAACACATTATGATTAAGATTTATCACCTATTTCTTAGTCCGTTCCAGCACCGTTACCGCCTCAACATGCCACGAGCTTAGACACTTAATTAGACATTTGTTGCATCAGGCTAGTCAAGTCGATTATAAGTCTTTGTTACAAAACTGCATGTTTGTTAACTCACTGCATAATTCCAGAAATTGCCTTGTTTTAGGAATTAATAACAGATCCCAAATTTTATTGGTTTGTATAAAATAATCATTTTATACTCTTTGTATCCTCTTCGATATTAATTTCAAAAGCTTTTAATCCCGATACTAAGGGCTCGTCATCCATTCTTTGAATGAAATCGCCTTTTATCTTCTCATAATCAATACCATATGCATCTCTCACTTTTGACGGTTGCACAATTGCTACAGGCATGACAACATTGCCAACAATCTTATTACCATTAAGTCTTGATATTATTTTTTCTGAGCAGTGTTGATCTAGAACAGTTAATTTTTTAGTGCGTTCAGATCCGTCCTCAAGCCTATAAGACAATAAAAGTTCAGTCCCATTCATTAAATTCGTGCTAATAAACAAAGTGATACCATTAAAAGAAACATTCAAATCAATTTGCTTAGCATCACTTTCAAGTGGTAAATGCCTATATCTTAAATGTTCAAAGTTTTTCTGAAAATATTCATCCGCGATGTATGAATCCTCACAAAATTCTTCTAACATCCATTTGATGTAATTTATTCCGTCCCATCCATAATCACGATCTCGGTTCAGAGATTCTTTATACCAATGAAGACGCAAAGAATAATTAGTAGTACTCGAGTCGCCTCTTCTGAACCACATCCATACAGAAACAGCCTCACTATTGTCAGCAATTTGATATCCTAATTTTTCCATCTCATCAACGGTCATTAGGATATTGTACTCAATAGTCACAGAATATTGAGAGTATGACTTATGTGGCCATTTTTTATCGATTAACGTAATATTTTTATTTGTCAAGGCACTATAATTTATGTTTGTTTCTTCAATGCCAAGTAGCCGTTTCTTTGTGTATCCAAGTTCTTTTAATTCATGCCGTATCCTTTGCTGATATTCAAAAGGAACTACAATCTCTTCGTAAGAGTAATCATTTTCAAAAGGTACAATACCTGTAATTTTTCCGTTCTTTATTTTGTTTGCAGGTATTGCAAAAGTTCCTTCTTGCTCTTGCATTCTATAATTATCTAAATCCTTGATTGTATTAGGCCGAATGAAAATGCCATGTTTCAAAATGCTTTTAGCATAATCTATGTCTATAGAAGAGTCGCTTTCTATATCATTATATGTTTTAACAAGCGATATCAAATCTCGGTCATCTTGTGTTGCAATAAATGACGAGAACTTGACGTCATTAGAATTAGCATTATGACAAGGACGTATAAGCACATAAAGGCTTGCATCTTCTCTAGTATCATGTTGAGTAGCAAAGAAAAGAGCTACCAAAGGATCTATAGTAAAGTCTAAAAATCTTGTGGGTATACCATCATGTTGCATTTTTGCTAAGTTCTGTACGATGCTTTTATAGGGCCTCTGATACCGCTGATAATTGTATGCTTCTGATAAATAGTTTCTATCATCTCGTGCTACTGACGGTTTCATATTAGGAAATCTTGATAGCTGTCCTCTAAAGAATAAATTGCCCTGCTTTTTGTAATTCCTGTATTTGTCTAAATACTCCAATAATTGATCTACAGAAACAATTTGGTTTTCTTTTACCACAATGTATATCTCCTTTCGAAAAAATTATTCAATAGCATCTTACTTGGCTTAATATGCCTGCAGTTTTGGAATAATCCTACTACCAGCTTTATTAATGTATCTAAATCAGTAACAAACCATTATCTTGAATGAAGCTTTCGTCCATTAGGTGCTTCAATGTCCACATCTAGTTGGTAGTTTGCTAGGGTATAATGAACCGCCATTTCCAATGCTTAGGAATCTAAGTTAACAACCTAGATTTCTTCACAGATTTTTACAGGGTCATACAAATAGGCTGATTCAATTTCAGCATAAGCAATTCTTTTCTCAACAGATCCGCTAGTTTAACCAACTTTATACAGCGTTTATACAGCTAATGAGTCTCTTGAACCCTCTGAACTTTCGGATTGTTTTCGACTGCAGAACATAGATATAGCCGGTAACTTGGACATCACTAAATAACTTGAAGTTGTTATCGGGTTCAGTCACAATTTTACTGTTACGTCCATACATTGATGCCGCAGGCCATTTGAATATTTTCGGTTTCATTTTCATAAATCACGTGAAGATATGCATCTGTTTTACGTTGACTCTTATTGTTAGTTAGTTCGCGATTATCAACTGCCTTAGTTACCCCTTCTACACATAAAAGTGATGTAGCTGAATTTCGTGATTTTTATGAGGATCTTTAAATAAGTCCCCATCAACATAAGGAAATTCAGCTAGCCAACTAGTCGTACCCACCGAACGGTTAGCTTTTTCTATATCTAATGCCCCAAACAAAGCCTTGAAAAAAGCATCTAAGTATGATCTATATGTCTGAGCTAGCTCTTTAATTCGGTTGGCAAATAATTTTTTTCAAAGATGTCGGTATCTTCAGCAAATATGCAAAAAAGTATTCGAATCGTAAACAGGTTCAGTCCTTGACGACTAGCATTTGGATTATCTTTAACAACTACATCATAGAGTTTTGCAAAACGTTCCACAGTCCGGATATCTGCTGAGTTTACCTTATCAAAGTCAGTCACAATAATATATCGTGGTTTCGAGACAAGTTTGTCAACCTCGTTTTTAACGTTAAAAATTCCTGCATTAGGTTCGTTTAAATACAATCGGTTACCTCATTATTTTCTTTAGTTAAGTTGTTAAGACCTTTCCGCAGTTTAGTGATGGGCGGCTATGGAAGTCATAGATGCTTGAAAAATCATAGATAAATTCATCCTGATTATTCTGGTTAACAATATCTGTTATCTAATCTTCAATTTCTGTTACTGTCATTGTATATGAATTCCTGTCTTAATCTTCTAACATTTCCATAATTTCACTGACATCACAATCTAATGCCTTGAAAATTTTTAGCAAAACTTCGTTCTTAACAATGTCACCTTTGCAATTGACGCAGAACTAATTCTACTCTTGTCCCACAAGTCCTTCTTTTTTCAACCACGGTCAATCAATATTTTCATAATTTGTTGCAACTATTGTATATCTTACCTTTTAATCCAAATGAAGGAAGCCTTTATTATTTTCGTACCTAATTATATTAACACCTGCTTGTTCAAAGTTGATATTTGGCAAGTGATCTAAGTTTTCTACAATGATAGTTTGACTAGATTTGCCGCGTTCAATAAATAGATTAAAAATACCTTTTTGCATACCCTTTGACAAACGTTCTTTACCTTCTTCTAAACCATCTAGAGGTGTATCTATTATCAAAAGGTCTGACTTATATCGTCCAAACTCATTGATATACTTGCTTAATGCCATAACCACAATGGAATTTAAATATGAACGGTATCCCTTTCCATGGTTTTTAGTTTTAGGAAGACCATTAATTTCTAAATCAAAAGCTCCCTTTTTAAAGCTGATTGATTTAAGCCCTTCATAATTACTTCGAGTTAATAAATCACCTAAAATTTCACCCATTTTGTCATAAAAATGATCACCAAGTTTATCCTTAGGTTTAAAAGGTTTTGTTAGTTCAGACTCATTATCAATTTCTTTTATTTTTGATCCCCAATCATCCATCATTGAATCTAACAGTTTTGCTTGCGATTGCTTTTCAATTTGAGTACGATATTGTTTTGCAAGATTTTGAAGTTTTCTCAATGATGGATAATATTTTTCAGTTAGTTCTTCATCGATTGAATCTTTTTGCTTTTTACATGCAATATATCGATCTTTCAGGCTTTTTTGTTTTAATTCTAAGCTTGTTACAGACTCTTCTAAATCTTTTAGTAAGCTGACCACCTTAGCTAATTCCACTTTAGCAGCTGCAGTATGAGATTCCTCAACTTGTTCTTTTGGAATTGGTTGATTGCACACTGGACACAAAAATGGCACTTCCAAATTCTCAAATGTTTTCTCACCATCTGCAATAAAGTTTAATCGTTTGATATCAGAAACATATTGCTTTTTCAATGTATCATACCTATTCAGAGCAACCTTACACTCAGACAACTGGTCGCCCAGTCTTAACATCTCCAAATAAACTTTTTTACTTTTATTTACCTTATCTGCAATTTGTTCATCAATTTTCTTTGCGCTCTCTTCGATTTCAGATATTTTTGTTTGTAAATCTATATCACTATTCACTAACTGTTTCAGTTGTTTTTGCTTTCGATGTGCATTTGCTAATTGATTAACAATATACTCCTTAACTACTACTTTCTTTTCTTGTGCTTTATATTCTTTGTTTGTTGGAAATTTCTCACCATTTAGTAGATAAATTATTCCTGCTAAAAAAGGTGTTTCACCGCGAACCGGTAATAAAACAGATTGCGAATTAGATACTCTATCTTCGTCAAGGAGCCATAACGTCTTGAGTGTATTCCACGTTAGCCGTTGCTCTCTGTATTCAGAATTTGCAGGAACTTTAACTTCAGTATTTATTCCTATCAGGTTCATTAACATTGTTCCGATAAATGGTTTTTTAGTAGCCGCTGATGATGTTGTATATTCACCACTGGCTATTGCACTATACTGACTTGTGACATTAATAGTGCTCCTATTTTTCTGTAAATTACGTGTCAACTCAACATCTTTTCCATCAACGTCAATTGTTACTTTTACCAAGTTATATCCAGTTTGAGAAGGAGAAATTGATATATCATTATCGTTGTTAAGACCACCGAAAGCATATTCAATGAATTGTAAAATAGTTGTTTTTCCTTTATTAGAGATGCCCGCAATAATATTTAGTCCCTTTGTTAGGCTTACTATTGCACCTTTTACATTAGGCCCTGTAGCTTCCACACTTTTAATATAAAATCCCATTTGCTTATTCCAACTCTTTCATCAAGTTTGAATCAATTAATTTCATCAACTTTTCACTAGAAGATTGCGAGTGCTTGTTTATTACATCATTTAATATTTGTCTGTATTCAATAGCATACTGATCACTTAATTGTCTTTCGACATTGCGCCCCAAATCCGTTAAGCAATATTCATACCCATTTTGACCGCTATAGTTAACACCCAATAAGTTATACATTCTCAGCAAGCTAATGCCTTTATTCATCATTTCACGTCGCGAAGCTATTTCAGAATAATTAAATGCATTGTCACCATGCAAATTTTCTTTGGTCAAACCAAAGCTAGCCGCATAGGTTGTAATGAAATCGAAGACCACCAATTTATCCAATGAAGATGACTTTCTCTGCCCTAATATCAGCAAAATACGCAATGCCAGCTCAAATTTGCCATTAAATAATTTAATCTCCATTAACATCTACCCATGACTTAATCAGCTTGTCATTAACCATCAAGTGACAAAGCCCTTTCTTTATATTATTACTAAGAATATTATCTATATTTTTCAAATTAGACAGATCTAAGGTTATTGTAATGATCTTGTTTTGTACCTCACGAAGACGTTTCATGCCATTATTACCATATTCGTCATTATAATATGTTTCTTCAATACCATCATAGGCATCATGCTTCAACAAACTAAACTGGTTATCAAAATCAGCTACTGTATCTCTTAAAGAATGCTCATACCAAGCAGCATCATTAAAATCCCTTTGTTGACGATCAAAATGACTAATAATATTTCTTGGTGCTTTTTGTTTCAAATTTTGGTCATTTATTTTCTTACCAAGTTTAATTGTGTAAATCTCGTAGAGAGCCAATTTATATGGCAACTCCACTGTAATATTGGATTTTTCTTCAGATAGTTCTGGTGAAATGGGGTAATCCGCCCCATCAACTCTTAGAACATTTTTATCTTTGATATATTCGATACTTTGATGTTGACCTGTTCGAATATCAATCTTGCTTTCCTTAGTCATGGGAAAGCTTTTTTTGCTTTTTATGGCTGTTTGACCAGCAGCTTCACCAATTATCTCTATAAATAGATCGGTACAAACATGAGCAACTGTACCTCGATCAACTCTTTTAGTGGTGTAACTTCCATTTTTTATTGAAGTAGCTAAGGATGTTCTAGCATCATCGGAAGCATCTTCGATAGTTCGTTCAAATTCAGTACGGTCAAGCCGATTCCAAACTTTAGAAGCCAAATCATTAATCTTTCCATTATTGAAATAATTTCTCAGAGTGACCTCAGCAAGATCATAAGGCTTTTCCTCATCTGAGTTATATCTAGTAATTAATTCAAACATCATTTTTACTGTTTTAGCCTTTGATTTTGCGATGTTGTGGTTAAAGCATGGCTTGACCAATGGTGCCAACTCATTAAATTTCAACTTTCCGCTCCCTCCACTAAATATAATTGCTTATCATCCCATATTATTTCATAGCGGTAATCCTCTTTGGAAATATGTAATATAAAGACTGTTAAAAGATGAAATCATTTTATCGATTCAATTATACCAAATATATTATTTGGATTGAAACTAAACATTGACTTTCAACGAATTAACACAGCATGTGTTGCTTGATCAACAACTTTTACTGGCATGCCATTAACCAAATAATGTCCTGTAACAAGCCACTAGTAAGGCAAGTTACAGTACCCAAGCGATTATATTGTTTAGGTCTGTTTCTTATTGCCTTGTTAGTGGTTTAGTATGCCTTCGATTCCTTCGCTTGGGAGATCCAAGAGGAGGATTTTTTATGAAAAAATATTACGACGACCGTCACCAACTTAATATGGAAATCTCAGATCCAGAAGATGGCTTTATACACATCAAGCTACACATGCCAACAGGGATCAGAGAATTAACTGTCACTGAAACTAAAGGCAATGAAATTATTGAGTTAAATCGGGTTGAATACAACGACAATCACCGTGAAACTCGCCGTCATGTATCGCTTGAAGCCTACAATCCATATGGTACCCTCATGCAAGATGATGCTGATCCATGTCAAGCGGTAATTAGTAAGGAAAAAATCGAACAACTTTACAACAAAATCCATCAGCTCAAGCCGGCACAGCAGGAGTTGCTCATGAAGAAGCACTGGAAAAATATGAAGCAAGTAGACATCGCTGAGGACGAGGGGGTGACCAAGATGGCAATTACTAAGCGGCTTCAAACAATTTATCGGTACCTTAAAAATTAATTGCTTACTTTTTTCACTTCCAATGGTCTTTAAGAAAAAGGCATTTAGCCTTTACTAAATTTAACAAGAAAGGATCCCAAACATGACTAAAAAGATTTCAATATCATTGGTCAAGCATCCTCACCAAATGGTGTCGTCAACATATGTCACATCTTGGTCCATGAACGATTACTAAGTTTACTACTCGATAAACCACATTACTTTATGGTGATCTCACATAGAGGAAATAAGGTCGGATTGAAGCATAAGATGTCAAGTTCATTGAAAAGTTTGTTTAAACAATCAATTCTTGACCAAGCTTATAAGCTACTGATAATCTGGCCGTATTGATTACTTACCATGAAACGATGATTAATATTCCAACAGGCCGTTTACATAATGCTTAACATCATAACGGAAGTAACTAACTATATTCAGTATCGTGTCTCGCTATTAATTATTTTGATGGTTTACTTTTCGTCTCCTTCTGGCTTATTAGTGAGGGCATTCTTTTTACCCTCAAAAATAACTAAAAAGGAGCCTAACAATGAAAAAATTAATTCCAATTAATCCATTTGGTGTTTTCGCAGACCATCAGGAAGTTGCACGAGTAGATAGTCGTTTTATCGCTCAATCCTTCGACAAGCGGCACCAAGACGTTTTGCGAGATGTA
>CALYQE010000070.1 GCA_945281075.1 uncultured Lactobacillus sp.
AACCCGTTTTTCTTTTGGCTTAAAATATAAAGTAATTTAAAATTAGATTAAAAAGGGAGAATTTATTTATGGGACACAAAGTTACTGTTCAAGAGATTGAAAAATTTGCACACAGTTTTAATGAAAACCCTAAAAATCAAGTTGTGGCACGGGCTGCTCAAAAAAGTGGCGTTGCCATGGCAGCTTACAATGAACGGGTTCAAGGCGAACTGACCCGCGTTTTTTCGACTGAATTAGACACCGAAAATGTAACCAACCAGCTCCATTCCGGTCGCTGCTGGGAATTTGCCACACTCAATATTTTGCGCCACCAATTTGGTAAAAAATATCACTGCAAAAATTTTACTTTCTCACAAAGTTATAACTTTTTCTGGGATAAAATTGAACGTGCCAATACATTCTACGATAATATCCTGACAACAGCTGATGAAGAACTAAACTCGCGTAGCGTTGAAGCCATTTTAAACGGTGCCGGTCAAGATGGCGGACATTTCCACATGGGTGCTGCTCTAGTCGAAAAATACGGCGTGGTTCCATCTTATGCAATGCCTGAGAGTTTTAACGCTAACAATACTGATGCCTTTGGTAAAACCTTGGGTGACAAGCTGAGAAAAGACGCGTTGGTACTACGCGAATTAAAGCGTGCGGGCAAAGATGACGAAGTTGAAAAAGCACGCGAGCAATTTTTAAGCGAAGTTTATCAAATGACTGCCATTGCAGTCGGCGAGCCGCCTAAGAAGTTTGACCTCGAATACCGTGACGATGATAAGAAATACCACTTGGACAAAGACTTAACGCCAATTGAATTCTTGCACAAATATCTAAGCGATGTTGATTTCAGCGATTACGTTGTCTTAACCAATGCGCCCGACCGTGAATATAACAAACTATATGGTATTCCATTTGCTGACAATGTTGGCGGCGTCTGCAGAATTAAGTTCCTCAACGTCCCAATGGAATATTTGGAAACCTACTCTGTTAACCAGTTAAAAGACGGTGAAGCCGTTTGGTTTGGTAATGATGTTCTGGTTCAAAGCGACCGTAAGCAAGGCTACCTTGATAGCAATTTGTATCAATATAGTGATCTGTATGGCGTTGATCTGGGAATGTCAAAAGCTGACCGCTTGCGCACTGGTTCGGGCTATGCCTCCCATGCAATGGTTTTAGTTGGGGTTGACGAAGAAAACGGCCATATTCGCCAATGGAAAGTTGAAAATTCATGGGGCGAAAAGAATGGTGATAAAGGCTTCTTCGTCATGAATGATGAATGGTTCAAAGAATATGTTTATGAAGTCGTGGTGCACAAGAAGTACCTTACTCCTGAACAAGTTGCTTTGGCTGAAGGCCCAGTAACTGACCTGCCTGCTTGGGATTCAATTGCTTAAGCTGCAAACCAATTTTTAACAGAAGCGCTGCGAAGTAATCTTGCCAGCGCTTTTTTGCTGCTTTAACTTTTACACGGCAAGCAAAAACGAACTTCTTTTTTGAAGTTCGTTTTTATTTTTTCAAAAATTAGTTGGCTCTCATCAGCAATTCATCAAACTTTTTAAAGAACAGATCCTTATCCGCCTTAGTTACTAAGCTGATTTCGCGGCCATTAGGATCATCTTCCATCCGGCCCGCAGCTGTGCCAGTCGTAATGACTTTAACCCGTCGTTTTTCGGCCTGCAAAACCAATTCAGGATACAATGCACTGATCACGGTTAAAACGTCCCAGAAGTAGAGCTGCATCGTTTGAATTGGTGGATTAACCAATAAACTATAAGCTTGTCCAACTAGGTCAATTGCTGGATATTTACGCAGACTTGCCCAGTGCATTTTTAATTCATCGGTCAGCGGCAACTCTTCGCTGCTTTCAAGGCCGATAACTTCCATTGGGATATTGGACTCCAAAACCCGCTCAACCGCAGCTGGATCCCAGAAGGCATTCCATTCTTGCGTACCGTCAGCGTTAACTTGAACCACGTTGCCGTGACCATCAAGCGAGCCACCCATCCAGTATAACTTGGCAATTTTGGCTTCAATTCCCGGTTCTGCCTCTAAAGCACGTGCCAAATCAGTAATCGGACCGGTCATTACCAACGTGACCAGCTCAGAAGCATTTTCAATCTTAGTTATCAAATCTAAGTGGGCCGGTTGTGCGGCCTCTTTTGTCACCATTTTGCCACTTTCATTTAAAAGAGGCAGCGAGTTAAAGGAGTACGATGCGGTCCGCCACTCTGCTGGAAATTGGTTAACCGCGCGGGAAGTTGATTTAGCAACCTCTAGTTCATCACCGCGTAAATTGAAGCGGTCAGTCATTTTGCGACAAACTTCAACTGAAGGATCTACATAGCCATCGGCATCAATTGCACTCACACCAAGCAGCTTAATGTCCGGTGCCAGCAAAAAAAGCAAGTATGACACTAAGTCATCGATATTGCCATCATGGTTAAAGTAAATTTGTTTCATTCTTTCTCCTTTATTTCGACTTAATATAGTTCTGACCGTCAGCCGCAGGTGCCACTGATTTACCAAAGAATAAAACCAGAATGACGATTGTGATCACATATGGCGCAATCTGCATGTAAACTGACGGGATATGGTTGAAAAATGGCAGCTGGTTGCCGATAATACTGAGGCTTTGTGCAAAACCAAAGAATAGCGAAGCCAGCATTCCCCCGAGTGGATTCCACTTACCGAAAATCATGGCAGCCAAAGCCATAAAGCCCTGACCAACAATGGTTGAAATTGAAAAGTTACCCGAAATTGCTTGCGCAAACACCGCACCACCGACACCGCCTAATAAGCCGGAAATCAAAACACCAGCATAGCGCATGCCATATACGTTGATGCCCATTGTGTCTGCCGCTTGCGGATTTTCTCCACAAGCACGCAGACGCAGTCCAAAACGGGTTTTATACAAAATCCACCACAAAGCAATTGAAACTACAATTGCCAGCCAGGCAGGTGCCGAGGTATTCCGGAAAAATATTGGGCCAATAACTGGAATGTCTGCTAGGCCAGGAAAGCTAAAGTAGCCAAAGCTTTGCGTAATATTCTCGGTTTGCCCCTTATCATAGATCGCCTTAACCAAGAAAACTCCTAATGGCGGTGCCATTAAGTTTAAGACCGTCCCACTAATAACGTGATCGGCGTGAAAATTGATCGTTGCAACAGCATGCAAGAGTGAAAAGATCATGCCGACAACGCCGCCAACCACAAGACCTAGCCATGGTGTGAGCTTGCCCAAAGACGAGGCAAACGTCAGGTTAAAGACAACAGACGCAAAGGCCCCCATTGTCATGATCCCTTCCAGCCCCACGTTGGTGATACCAGAGTTTTCACTATAAACTCCACCTAGTGAGGTAAAAATCAGCGGTGTGGAATAAACAAAAGTTGATGACACCAGTAAGGATAAAATAGTCATTAAGTTCATTATCCTTGCCCTCCTTCACTAGTTGTGGTCTTTGAAACGGTTGCCGGCCCAGTTTCCGCCTCACTATTTGGCACTTTTTCCTTGTTATTTTTAAACAGCAAGCCAATGACATACTGGATTGCAACGAAGAAAATAATTGCGGCAATCACGATTGAAACAATTTCATACGGTATGCCGGCAATTGTCTGCATCCCTAAACCACCGATTTTTAGAATTGAGAATAAAAAGGCCGCAAGTAAAATGCCAATTGCGGTGCCACCGCCAAGCAGTGCCACTGACAGACCGTCCCAGCCAATGTCCAAACTGGTGGTTTGCGTGAAGTAATTCTGGTATGTTCCCAAACCTTGAACCACGCCACCAAAACCGGCAAAGCCGCCGGACAAGATCATTGAATACAAAATGTTCTTTTTGGTGGACATCCCGGCGTAGCGACTGGCATACGGGTTAGCCCCAACCGATCTAATTTCAAAACCGGTAGTGGTTTTTTTCATTAAGTACCAGTACAAAAACGCACCGATCAAGGCCAAGAAGATACCTGCATTAATTCGAGAATCGCCAAACATCGAACTGAGCCACTCAATCCGCAAACTGCCGTTAGGCGCAATCGTCTTCGTAGTATCCGTATCGATCCGCAACTTTTGCGACATAACTTGCTGCATCAAGTACTGGCAAGAATAAAGCACGATATAGTTAAGCATGATCGTGGTAATAACTTCATTTGTGCCAAACTGTGCACGCAGCCAGCCCGCGATTCCCGCTACAAAGGCGCCGGCGATGACACCAGCAATAATTGCTAGCGGCAAGAGCACGATTTTAGGCAAATTCTGATTGGCAAGTACGACCCAAATTGAAGTCAGCCAGCCCGCTTGCGCCTGTCCTGGCAAGCCAATATTGAAAAAGCCAGCATTTGACGCAATCGCAAATCCGATCGCCGTAAAAATTAATGGCGTCGCTTCACGGATCGTTTCGCCAATCCCATTCATGTTGCCCAGTGCGCTGGTAAACATTGAAGAATAGGCTTCAATTGGGTTATAACTCCACACCAGCATAATTAATGCACCAACAATAAAACCAGCTAGAATTGAAATAATTGGTACTAAGATTTTTTTTGTTTTAGGTTTTACTTTAAGCAAGAGCACTGCCTTCTTTCTTAACACCGGTCATTAACAACCCTAACTCTTCATCACTGGTTTTTTCAGGTTTTACTTCACCTGAAATATTGCCATCGTGCAGAACAATAATCCGGTCCGATAACTGCATGACCTCGTCTAATTCATAGGAAATCAACAAAATTGCCTTGCCTTTTGCCCGCTCAAGCAGCAACTGCTTATGAATATATTCAATTGCCCCAACATCGAGCCCACGAGTTGGCTGAAAGGCAATAATCAGTTTGCTATCCAAATTCAATTCACGTGCAATAATCACTTTTTGTTGGTTACCACCCGATAAATCACTTACAGGCAGGTCGCTACCCGTAGTCCGGATATCAAACTGCTCAATTAATTGCTTGGCATGCTCATTAATCGCATCATAGTGCATCACGTGATGACTTGAAAAAGGTGGACGATAATAATTTTGCAAAGCTAAATTATCTGAAATTGAGAACGGCAAAATCAATCCGTATTTTTGCCGGTCAGAAGGAATATATGACACGCCATGTTCAGTAATCTTACGAACTTTCTGATTAGTCATATCTTCACCATCGATTACGACTTTGCCCGCGTTAATGTGCTGCATGCCCGTCAAGGCACGCGCCAATTCGTCTTGACCGTTGCCATCGATTCCGGCAACACCAAGAATTTCACCAGCGCGCAGGTTAAACGATAACCCCTTAAGTGCTAAAACGCCCTGTTTGTTTTTAACTTGTAAATCACTGACCTGAAGCATGGTCTTTCCAACTTTAGCGGCTGGCTTGTCCAGCTTCATGTCGACATGACGACCTACCATTAATTCCGCCAAGCGGTTATTGCTTACGTCTGCCACATCGAATGTGCCAACGCTTTTGCCGGATCGAATAACCGTTACCCGGTCGGCAGCACGTTTAATTTCTTCGAGCTTATGAGTGATCAGGATAATTGATTTTCCCTCTTTAGCCAGCTCTTTCAAAATCTGGATAAACTCAGTTATTTCCTGCGGTGTCAGTACGGCCGTCGGCTCGTCAAAAATCATGATATCAGCACCACGATAGAGAATCTTCAAAATCTCGACACGTTGCTGCTGGGCTACCGTAATTTCACTGACTTTTTTCTTGGGATCAACGTTTAAATTATAGCGCGCAGATAATGCTTCAATTTGCTGCTGTGCTTTTTTAAAGTCAATTTTTGGTCCCTTGACCGTTTCATGGCCTAAAATAATGTTCTCTAAAACCGTGAAAGAGTTCATCAGCATAAAGTGCTGGTGCACCATTCCGATTCCTAGGTCCTTGGCAACGGTTGGACTTTTGACCGCCACCTTTTGCCCTTGAACTAGAATGTCACCAGAAGTCGGCATCAGCAAACCTGATAAAATACTCATCAAGGTCGACTTACCCGCACCATTTTCACCCAGTAAGGCTAAAATCTCACCCTTTTTCACGGTTAGATTAATATCATCATTGGCCTTAAAGCCATTAAAGTCTTTGACAATATGGCGCATTTCAATTACATTAGCCGTATTTTCCATTTCGCTTACTTAATTTCCTTTTGTAAAAAACTCTTTGTAATTCTACAAAGAGTTTTTAAATTATTTAGTTACTAACCTTGACCTTACCAGCGATAATTTGCGCCTTTGCCTTTTGGACAGCTGCCCAAGCTTTAGCTGACAAGTTACCCTTAGTAACAGAAACACCATTTTCTTTTAAAGAGTACTCGAGGTGCTTGCCGCCTGGGAACTTGCCTTTAGCTGCATCATCAGCTAACGACTTGGTTACAACGCCTAAGCCCTTCAAGACCGATGTTAAAGTAAAGTTAGCCTTTTTACCATCTTTTGTCTTATACTCGCCCATTTTTTCTTGGTCAACATCAACGCCGACAACCCAGACCTTTTCGTCAGCCGAGCGGGTTTGATTGTGTGCTTTTGCTTCTTGGAAAACACCGTTTCCGGCTGAACCAGCAGCTTGGAAGATTACGTCGCACTTATCAGCATACATTGACTGGGCCATTGACTTGGCCTTGTCAGTTGAAGTAAAGTTGCCAACATATTGCGAGCTGACGGTGATCTTTTTATTCATTTGTTTAGCAGCATCTTCAACGCCTTGCTTAAAGCCATTTTCAAATGCTTCAATGATCGTTGACTTGGCACCGCCGATAAAACCAACCTTGTTGGTCTTAGTTGAGTAAGCCGCCGCTACACCGCCAAGATACGATGCTTCATTACTCTTAAAAGTAACGGAAGCAACATTTTTTTGACCGGTGATTACGTCATCAACAATTACGAAATTCTTCTTTGGGTTCTTCTTAGCTGCAGCGCTAACCGAATCCTTTAACAAATAACCAATGCCATAAATCGTCTGATAGCCTGATTTAGCCGCCTGATTAAAGTTAGGCGTATAATCACTGGCACTATTAGACTGAAAGTATTGGTAGCCGCTGCCTTGCTTCAGGCTATGCTCTTTACCGTAGGCTTTGAAGCCTTCCCAAGCAGCCTGATTAAAGGACTGGTCATTTATTCCGTTACTGTCAGTAATTAGAGCAATACTATTTTTCTTGCTCGAGCCGGTTGAATTCTGCTTTTTACCAGAACAGCCGGTCACTAGCAGCGCCAGCGACGTTGCGATAACTCCTAATGAAAGAAATTTCGTATATTTCTTACCCATAAAATTTTACCCTCCACAAAAATACGAACTTTTCATTAATTACTTTATTATAAAATACGTTTAATTTCAACATAAAGTTGTAATTTTGCGGGTTCAAAAATTATGATTATACTAAAGCCGAACTATTTTGCTGGATGAATTGGAACTTTAATGGCGCCGTCAATGATCTTTTTCCTTGCCTCACGAGAGTATTTCCAAGCCGCATCATTAAGTTGGCCGTGCATAATTGAAACTCCGTTAGTGTCTAACCCATAAATTAATTCTTTACCACCAGGGAACTTGCCTTCATAGGCACGATTGGCAATATCATGAGTTGCAACGTTCACGCCAGTGATTACAGAGGTCAAAACAAAGTTGTCTTTTTTACCATCTTTAGTCTTGTAGTTGCCAAGGTAGGACTGATCAACGTCAACCCCGATTACCCAAACCTTTTGATCAGCCGCACGGTTTTGGTTAATTGCCTTAGCTTCTTGGAACAAGCCATTTCCGGCTAAGCCTGAAGCGTGAAAAATAATATCAGCTTTTTTGGCGTACATTGATTGTGCAATTGCCTTTTCTTTATCAGCACTCGTAAAGTTGCCAACATATTGATTAAGCAGCGTGATCTTTTTATGTAATTTCTTAGCCTGATCATTAACGCCTTTAGTGAAACCTGCATCAAAGAGGTCAATAATGTCACTATGTGCTCCACCGATAAAGCCGATAACGTTCGACTTAGTTTGCGTTACAGCGGCCACGCCGGCTAAGTATGAAGCTTGTTCACTCTTGAAGTTTGCAGAAGCAACATTCTTTTGTCCCTTGATCACGTCATCAACGATCACAAAGTTCTTTTTCGGATCCTTCTTCGCTGCAGCACTAACGGCATCCTTTAAGCTGTAACCAATGCCAAAAATAGTTTGGTAGCCGGCTTTGCTTGCCTGATCAAGATTTGGTTCAAAATCGGCCGCGCTGCCTGACTGGAAATACTGGTAACCATTCTTACCGCGCTTAATATTATGTTCTTTGCCATAAGCCTTAAAGCCGCGCCATGCCGATTGATTAAATGAGTTGTCGTTAACCCCAGCAGTATCAGTAATCAATGCAATTGAGTGCTTGGCACTATTAGCAGAATTACCATTGCCTCCCTGCTTTTTACCAGAACATGCAGTTAATGCCAAACTAGCAACAACAGTTACTGATGCAAGTGCAAAAACCTTCTTAATTTTAGTCTTCATTTTTTGACCTCCCTGTTTATTACAGTTAATAAAATATCAACATTTAGTGTGTATGTCAAAAAGCAGGCACAAGATAAAGTGTTGGTCTGACGCTATTTGTATTTGGTATAGACCGCTATGTAAGCTTAATATGATATACTTTTGTATGCAACAAGCAAAAAAAGCAAAAATTTTTAAAAAATAATTTTTTCGACAAGCAAAAGCAAGCTTACCTAAATTAATCTGAAGCAAAAAACCGCACAGGAAAGTGCGGTTTTTGATAACTAAAATGGGTAAAATAATGAAACAGCAGCTATTTAAAACAACATATCAGTCACCACTGGGCAAGCTATTGCTTCTCAGTAGCGATGCTAATCTACTTGGCATCTGGTTTGAAGGCCAAAATTTTTTCGGCGCCAATTATCGTTTAGACCAAGCAAACGAGCAAATGGTCAAACCGCTTAAATTAGCAACAAAGTGGCTAGAGCAATATTTTGCAGGGCTTCGGCCGGATCCGACAACCGTGCCAATTGAAATTGAGGCGACTGCCTTTCGCCAGCAGGTTTGGCACGAACTGCAAAAAATTCCTTACGGTCAAACTGCCACTTACCTTGAGCTATCCGATAGACTTCAAGGCAATCGTTTGGGCAAGACTAACATGGCGCGCGCTATTGGCGGTGCAGTGGGCCATAACCCCTTTATTTTGCTTATTCCTTGCCACCGCGTAATCGGCACCGATGGTGCTTTAACCGGTTATGCTGGCGGTCTTGAACGTAAAAAAGCGCTGCTGGCAATGGAGCAGCGCTTTAAAGCACAAAGTTAAACATTCCACTCGTTCATAAATTCTGCAACAAAATCACGCATAAAATCAGTTCTCTGATGTGCCTCTTTTTTTCCGCCAGCGGTGTTCATTAGATCCTCAAGCTGAAAGAGTTTTTCATAAAAATGATTGATTGTCGTTTCAGTATGGTCACGATACTGATCATGGCTAATCAGTTTCTGCGGTTTAATTTCGGGATCATAAATAACATTGCCATGTGCACCGCCATAAGTAAACGCCCGCGCTATGCCCATTGCACCCAAGCTCTCAATTCGGTCGGCGTCCTGCACGTATTCTCCGGATACCGGCAATTGGTAATGATATTCAATATTTTGTGAAAAAGACATATGTTGAATCGTGAATAGAATATCTTTAACTTCTAATTCGGTAAAGCCCACTTCTGGCAAGAGGGCTTTTATTTGCTCGAGAACTTGCTCTGGGCGCGCACAGATCTTTTCATCGATCGTGTCGTGTAAATATCCTGCGGTCTTAATAATCGCGACCATTCGGCTCTCAGAGTCCGCCTGCGGATTATCCTGCAAATACATCTTACTTGCCAAATGAGCCACACGTCTACCATGATAGAAATCATGTCCTGTTTTTTCACCTTTTAGCTGCTCTTTGACAAAAGCCCTAATTTTAGTTAATTTCACGTTATTCATCCTTTCCTTTTCCAGTTAAGCCGCTTCCCAGCTCCTGAGCATGTGGCTGTTAATCCCTAGCTATCAATATT
>CALYQE010000071.1 GCA_945281075.1 uncultured Lactobacillus sp.
ATCATAAGTAATTAGGGCTTTCTTTTGCTTCTTGCGAGCAACTTGCTCCAGTTCTCCGATCATTTGCTGAAAGAGCCGTTCTTGTTCAGTTAAAGCTACTTGAGGTGAAAGATAGGCAACAAAGTTAAGTGCAGTCGGATGAAAGTCGTTGATCCAATAGGTGCTGGTCCCAACCGTTTTTCCCGCTAAAAAGTAATTTTGTTGATGTTGGGAAAATTTGCCCATCATTTCTTTAATCATACGAGCAGCAGCCACGTTTTTAAGCAGGTCTTCACTCATTTTGTGCCTCCTTAAACATAATTAATCGTCACGCCACCGAATTTGCTTGTTCCTTGCAAAATCACTCTTGGACCGCCGCCGGTTGAAGTGCCGTTAATTTCAACTTCACCAAAAACGGCCTCCAAGCGATCTTCTATTTGCCACGACAATGGAAGATAAATTGTAACTTCACCCATCGAAGCATTGAGATTGATAATTACCGTATCGCCGGCCGCCTTTGCATCATCAAGGAAAACCGCGGTTTCACCAAAAGTGGAATTGATTGTTACACTCTCTAAGTTTTGTGAATGAACATAGCGTGAAACTTCAGATAATCTCTGGTTAATAACAATATCGCGCTCATCCTCTTTTTTGCCTGCAAAAGAAAAATTATCTTCATCTGCTGTTTCAAACTCACCGTCTTCCCAGTCTCGATCACGACTAATGCGGCGATGATTGACAAAAAGCGACGTACCCAGGTGCCATTTCTTTGAAAAAATCAGACACAAGCCTACATACACTAGACATGCAGCTAGCAATAACGTCCACGGAACAATCTTCGTAATATGTAGCGGCTTGGCATAAACAATCAGTAAAAACGCTACTGAAAAAACCATCCCAAACATGCTCCTGCCAGCAATACTATTGATTAGGGTAATGCCAAAAATCACTGTCCAAACAATTGTTCCCAAACCTAAATGAAATGACAAAAGATTCAGCTGATTCATAATGATATAGACTGCAGCTGCAACCAAGCCTATGCCCCAAAGTATTTCTTTGATTTTTTGCTTTCTCATGAAGATGACCTTCTTTCGTTTAATCGATCACTTAAACTGTGATAATACCGACGCGAAACATAAACAGTTTTGTAAGAATCTCGAAAATGAACCTGACAGTTTGAGATAGACCTTGTTAACGCATATATTTGCTTTAAATTTAAAATTGTTGATTTTGAAACTCGCATGAATTGACTGCTCAGCAGATTTTCAAGTTCATACAGCTTATAGTTAACGGTAAAAGCTTCCCTTTTGGTATGCGCGATTACTTGCCGACCCTCAGTTTCGAAAAAAAGAATATCAGTTAAATCCAGATAATAGGTTAAATCGTCTTTATAGCATTCAAGCTGATCAGGTCTTCCGTCTAGTTCCTGCAATTGGCGATAAATTTGTTCCACTTCAGTCGACAGTTCCTTTGCATGAATGGTAACTGTTGGTTCTTCTTGACATGGATCAAGTTCAATTTTCACTTTCAAGATTCTCACCTGCCTTTCATCTGATATTTTTATTAAACGCTAATTACTTTTTAAAAGCCAGTTTATTTTCCTAAGTGGTCACTTTCGCTGCTTAAGCGGTCAAGGTCGTACTCTAACCGTTATTCGTTTCGGAATAGTGGCTTAGCACTGGCTATACATGGTACAAAAAGAAAAATGACGAAATAAAGTAGCAAAATTCCTACATCCCATCTGCCTTAAATTAATGACAAAAAGCACATTTAAATATAGTGGCGTCACCTTTTTAAATGTGCTTTTGATTTTTACTATCTGCCTGCATGATTGAGAATTATCAGCAGGTTTTACAAAACTGGTAATTACTTAATTTTTTTTAAAGCGTTTCTGACTGCTTCTTTTAATCCACGACTCGTATTAGAAGCTCCCGAAATTGCATCAACATCAACCGTATTTTCTTTGACCATTTGCTTTGGCAGTTCATTTATTGCCTTTTGGCCATAATCATCTGATTCTGCTTGTTTTAATACTTCAATGTTCTTTAAATTCTTTTGTTTATCTACCGTCACTCTTACGACGATTTCATCACCCATACCTTTAGTGGACTTGCCAATGTATTGGTCAGGACCGACTGCAAACTTTTCTTTTTTTAAATCTGAATGGTGCAGCCCAGGTGTACTTGGTTTACCCACTTTATCAGGTTCAATTTTGCCTGCAAACTCAGCAGCAATTACATCATCTTTAGGGTGAGCTGCATTTTGACCAGCAATCTTCCCAAAAATGAGACAGTCGGCCAAGTCTGAACCGCCTTGGTACAAATTCGACATATTACTGCCAAGCTCACCAGCACCATATAAATGTGGAATTGGTTTATGATCTGGATCAAGGATTTCAGCACGTGCATTTCTTCTCGGTCCGGCTTCAGACCAACCAATTGTTTGAACCAGTGGAATGGCATAATAAGGACCATTTTCTGCAAATTCACTCATTGTTTCAGGAGCACGATGATAAGCATAATCATGTTGTTTTTCTGTGAAAAAGTTAAATTCAGCAACTGTTTCCTGCAGCTTTTCAGCTTCAACGCCCATCTGCTCTGCCAAATCAGCAATCGAATCGGCTTTAAGCACCGAATTCAGTGCCTTGTTATCAGGAAAAGTATCAATCGCACTAATCTTATCATATTGTTTTTGGTCAAAAACGAAATAAGGATGGAGCGGGTTAAGCGGCTTGTACCAAGAACCATGATTTTCAATATAGCCTTCTCTGGCCGGTTGATCTTCTTTAAAGTAGCGTGTACCATCATCTCCAACCGTGAAAATACTACCAGTGAAGAAGATTGGATTGCCCATATAAAATGGTGCCCGCTTCATTCCTGGCTCATAGAAGGCAAAACTCTGCTGCATACCTCCAGCAGCATACATCGACATATGCCACATATCTGCGCCAACTTCATGAGCCAAGTCTATTCCTTTTCCTTTATTATATAGCGAACCAAGTGGCACTAGTTGATGCGATCCGATATAGTCTTGGATCATCTGCTGATTATTTTCAATGCCACCAGTAGATAAAACTACGCCATTTTTAGCGTAAACATTGAGCAAAACGTGATCACGCTCAATTTGTGCACCAATCACTTTCTTGTTTGAAGTTTGAATAAGATGCACAACTGGTGACGAATACCAAACATCTATTTTGTCACTGCGATCAAGTACATTTTGCCGTAAGATATTCCAAAGACTAGCGTTAAAGATTCCTTTTTCCATGGTGATCATGTCATAGCTTTTTGCTCCTGGAAGATTTGGATGATCTGCAATTACGGCATCATCAGGCAATCCAAGGATTGTCTTATAACTTACTGGTTGATCCACGCCTAAATACTTTTTAAGGTATTCTTTCATGTGAGTAATACCGTAAACAACGGTATTTTCAATTTCTGGATCAATTTTAAAACCTTGCGCTAAGCGTTCATAATATTGGCGGTAATCACTTTCGCTACTGCTATAACCCACTAATTCGGCTGCATACCTCGTGTTACCACCTTCATGTCCCTCAGGTGCTGAATCTACAATTAAAACTTTAGCATTTGAGTCCGCTGCAAAACGTGCAGCAGTTGCACCAGCACCGCCAAAGCCCAAAACGACGACATCATAGCTTGCATCAAAATATGTATTTTTATTCACAATCATTATCAATTAGCCTCCTATTACTTTTATCTTATTTTTCTACGTAAGCAGCCGCATTTTGACCAGCTATTCTGCCAAAAACCGTGCAGGTAGTGAGCATTGTTCCAGTAGATGGATAAGTATGAACAAAAATTTGCCCCGTTGCACTTTCACCAGCTGCATAGATTCCAGCAATTACTTGGTTGTCCGTATCCAAAACTTGCGCATTTGTATTAATCTTTAAACCACCAAAGCCTGCTACAGTAGTCGGGTAGCCCTCAACTACATAGTATGTGCCCTCCTTAGCAACGGTTATGATGTCATCTCGGCCAAAGTCCAGATCTTCTTGGCCTGCAAATGAATTATAACGGTCAACTGTATTTACAAGACTAGAATAATTGCAGCCAACTACTTCGGCCACTTCCTTTAAAGAGGAACATTTTTTAGCTTCTGGTACCTGCTTGGCCGTTTCAAATGATGGATTATTTTGGTCAAAAATCCAGAAAAACTTATTGCCAGCAGATTTTAAAGCATCATTGTACATTAATGAATAATGCTGACCTTCCTTAGTGAATCTTTCGCCTAAATTGTTAACAGCAAGTGCTTTGCCCAAAACAATTAGAGAATTAGCACCGCTACCCACCGAAAGATAATTAGCAGTCATGATACCCATGACACCATCTTTAAATTCTGTTGCAGCATGCATATCTTTAGTTAGTCCAACATAATCGGCATTGTTATAAGGCGTAGAGAGTGACCTTGTACCCTTGGCACTTGGAGCATATTTGTCACGAACCTTTTGCGCACCATCAAAACCACCAACTGCAATGACTACCGCTTTACATTTAATATCATAATTATCATATTTGCCCTGAGTTGTGACCCCTGTAACAATATTATCAGTCGTCTTAATTTCTTCATGAGTCTGTTCATACAAAACGGGAATGTTCAATTCTTCTACCCGTTTAATTACCGGTCCCATAATTGCTACCGGTCCAAGTTCAAAATTAATGTGTGTTCTTGGCTTATTAGATATTCCTAGCGGCATTGCGGTAAACTTTGTACCATATTTATCAGCATAATAGTCCACTGCAGCCCCTGAATTTTCAGCGATTACCTTAATCAAATCATGATTAACTTTACCACCGTCTTTTTTAGCAAAATCTTCATAGAAATGTATCAGATTTTCAGGGTCATTATCCTGGTTCTTGTTAAATTCACTGCCGGTTGCATACATAAAGCCGCCAGAAACTACCGAGTTGCCACCTAAACGACCAGTTTTCTCAATTAAAACAACATCAACGCCTTTTTCTTTAGCACTAATTGCTGCATCTAATCCAGCAAGACCAGTTCCTAAAACAACTACATCTGTTACTAATTCATGATTTCTTTTAGTAATCTTTTCATGGCCAGCAAAGTCACTGTCTGCTACCCCTGCCTCAGTAAGGGCTGCTCTGACCGCATTGGTAATGCCTTTTGAAGTGAAAGTTGCACCTGTCACTGCATCAACTTCTGTTGACTGATTGGCAATTATTTTTTGTGGGATCAAATTAAGCGCGTTATCAGATAAAAGTGCCGTTTCTTGATGATCAGTAACTTTTACTTCGTTTATTTTGTCATCCCTTATAGCTACTGATACTTTGATATCAGCATTATGTCCCCGTGCAACACCTTGATATGTTCCATTTTTTACCATTAATAATCTCTCCTTAACTTAATTAATTTTTTATTTATATTGATCATCAAAAACAATAATTGGTTTAATCGTGCTGCCAGCAACAGAATCATTAATTGCCTGATTAATTTCTTCTGGCTTGTAAAACTTGACAATTTTATCAATTGGAAACCTGCCCGCTTGATACAAATCAATCATTTTTGGTATAAACTCTTGTGGAATAGAATCGCCTTCAATGATCCCAGTAATGCTTTTAGATGCTGCTAAAATATCTATCATTGGACTAAGCTTTTCAATCATTTTAGTTCCCATTGCCACTACAGCAAACTCTCCTTTAATCGTTAACGCAGTAAGCCCCTGTTTCATCACATCAGGTTCACCTGTAGTGTCTATTACATAGTTAAGTCCCTCGTGTCCAACGATCTCATTAAGTCGATCAATCAAGTCTTCTTTAGTATTATTGATAGTTTCAGTTGCACCAAATTCTTTAGCAGTCTCTAATCGCATATCATTCTTGTCAACAGCAATGACGTGCTTACAGCTAGAAACGGCAGCACCCATAATGGCCGCTAAGCCGACTGAGCCTGTCCCCAATACTGCTAGATTAGAATTGATTTCAGGCTTTAAAGCATTAAGAACCGTACCAGCTCCGGTCATATAACCACAACCCAAAGGGCCTGCTAACCGCAGGTCTAAGTTATCCGGCACCTTAACTAGATTATTCACATTGGCGACAATATGATCGCCAAATGAAGATTGACCAAAAAATACTCCGACATTTTGCCCATTTTGCTTATGCAGACGATAAGTACCATCCAGCATTGGACCACCACTAGTATTTAATTTGTTAAAATTTACACATGATCCTGGCAATCCGCTCCGACAAAAACGACAACTTCCGTCGTATGCAAAACCAACTACAACATGATCTCCTTTCTTGAAATAAGTAACGTTTGGTCCAACCTTTTCAACAATTCCTGCTCCTTCGTGCCCCAAAATGACCGGTAGCTGAATTGGAAAACCACCGTTTTGAAATTCAATATCACTGTGACAAATTCCTGAACTTACCATCTTTATTAGGACCTCATTGCTTTTTGGCTCATCCAAAACAATCTCTTCCAAATCCAAATCAGAATTTGCTTTATTTAAAACTGCTGC
This sequence comes from uncultured Lactobacillus sp., assembly GCA_945281075.1. GTDB lineage: Bacteria > Bacillota > Bacilli > Lactobacillales > Lactobacillaceae > Lactobacillus. The sequence goes on from CALYQE010000071.1 coordinate 6,479, forward strand.
CTTGATTTTCATGGTAATAACCTCTTTACTCTAAAAACATCATATTCAGCTATTTACAATGTTACTTATATCACATAACCGCTTACATTTAAATATCGTTTACCAAAATTAAAACAAGCTTTTTATTTACAAAGTAAATTCTGTTTTTCGCCAAAGCCATAAGTTTATTTGACTTTTTAGTTCATGATTAGTTAATTTGTACCTTGCTAAAATTAAGCAAATTAGGCAGTTTGATGAAAAAAGTGAACAAAAAAAGACCAACTTCCATTTTGACTTGGAAATTGGTCTTTACTTGATTTATTTATTCGTATTATTCTAAACCGACCTTGCGGAAGATGTCATCAACGTGACGCAAGTGATAATGATAGTCAAACGCATCCGCTACATCAGCTTCTGAAAGATAGTCCATAATTTTACTGTCTTCAACTAACTTTCTAAATGAAATTCCTTCATTCCAAGATCTTGTCGTCAGCTTTTGCACCAAATCATAGGCCTCCTCGCGAGATAGTCCTGCCTCATCAATTAATTTCAGCAGCAGTCTTTGCGAATAGATCAAGCCATAAGTTTTATCCATATTTTTTAGCATGGTTTCTGGGAACACATCTAGGTTAGTTAAAATACGGTTGAAGCGATTGAGCATGTAATCAATGACAATTGTTGCATCTGGTAAAATTACCCGTTCAGCACTTGAGTGCGAAATATCACGTTCATGCCACAAGGTAACATCCTCATACGCCGTGACAATTTGTCCACGTAAGACCCTGGCCATGCCGCACAAGTTTTCAGAACCGATCGGATTTCGCTTATGAGGCATCGCAGAAGAACCTTTTTGGCCAGCGCGGAAGTGTTCTTCCACTTCATGTATTTCAGACCGCTGCAAGCTGCGGATTTCCGTCGCCCAATTTTCAATGCTGGTTGCTATTAAGGCAATCGTCGCAATATACTCGGCATGTAAATCACGTGGCAAGATTTGACTGGTGATAGGCTGCTGCGTTAGCCCAAGCTGTTTAAGCACACTGGTTTCAATTTCTGGTGGCACGTTTGCAAAAGTACCAACTGCACCGGAAATTTTACCGGATTCAACGCCTTTAGCCGCATGTTCAAAGCGCTCAATATCGCGATTGATTTCCGCATACCACCGTGCTAGCTTCAAGCCAAAGGTCGTTGGCTCGGCTTGCACGCCATGCGTGCGGCCCATTTCAACCGTGTTCTTGTATTTGCGCGCTTTTGCCGCAATCGTTTTTTGCAAGTCTTGCAAATCTTGTCTGATAATTTTGTCGGCTTGTTTGAGAATGTAGCCTTGAGCAGTGTCTACCACATCTGTTGAAGTCAAACCAAAGTGAACCCATTTTTTCTCGGGTCCAAGGCTTTCAGACACAGTTCTAGTAAAGGCCACCACATCATGATGCGTTACTTGTTCGAGTTCAGCTACTCGTTCAGCTGTAAAGCTCGCGTTTTGGGCAATCTTAGCGGCATCTTCTTGTGGAACTTCACCAGCTTCACTCCAGGCATTTGTCGCCGCGATTTCGACTTTGAGCCAAGCTGCATATTTATTTTCATCGGACCAAATTTTGCCCATTTCCGGGCGTGTGTATCTTTCTAACATCAATTACATTTCCCACGGATCACGTAAAACAATCGTCTGCTCACGTTCAGGACCAACTGAAACAGTTACTAGTGGTACACCCACTAATTCAGCAACACGGTTTAAGAACTTTTGTGCATTTTCTGGTAAGTCTTCCCAAGTCTTAGCCTTAGTAATGTCTTCTTGCCATGCCGGTAATTCTTCATAAATTGGCTGACAACGTTCTAGTTCTTTTAAGCTAGCAGGATAATAATCAATTTCTTGACCGTCTAATTCATATGCGGTCGCAATTTTGACAGTGTCAAAGCCGCTAAAAATATCCAGCAAGTTCAGGCTTAAGCCATTAATGCCGGCAACTCTTTTAGCATGACGCAAGGCAACTGAGTCAAGCCAGCCAACTCGACGCGGCCGACCGGTAACCGTACCGTATTCATGGGCAGTTTCGCGGATACGATCGCCTGTTTCATCGAGTAATTCGGTTGGGAATGGTCCTTCACCAACACGCGTGGTGTAGGCTTTGCACACGCCAATTACTGTGTTTAGTCGGTTAGCACCAACACCAATTCCACTCGCAATCCCACCAGAAATCGTGTTTGAAGAAGTTACATAGGGATAAGTTCCTTCATCTAAGTCAAGCATAATTCCCTGGGCACCTTCAAACAGCACTTTTTCATTTTTATCCAAAGCATCATTGACTAATACAGAGGTATCAGTCACGTACTTCTTCATTTTTTGACCATCTTCATAGTATGTAGTGAAAATCTCATCATAATCAAGTTCTGGCTTGCCATAAATTTTCGCAAATAGTTCGTTTTTAGCTGCAATGTTGGCCTTTAGTTTTGCTTGAAAGGTATCCTTTTCAAGCAAATCGCAAATTCTGATGCCAATTCTTGACGCCTTATCCATATATGCTGGGCCAATGCCATTTTTCGTTGTCCCAATTTTGTTTGCGCCTTTAGCTTCTTCTTGGTATTCATCTTGCTTAATATGATAAGGCATAATGACGTGTGCACGGTTAGAGATTCTCAACTTACTGGTATCAATTCCGCTATTTTCCAAGTTCTCAAGTTCGCCTAATAAAACTTCTGGATTAATCACGACGCCATTCCCAATAACAGCGCCCTTGTCTGAGGCAAAAATGCCGGATGGAATTAAGCGCATTTTAAAAGTTTGATCATCGATTTCAATTGTGTGCCCAGCGTTATTACCACCATTGGAACGGACTGAATAAGCCGCCTCTTTACTCAAAAAGTCGGTAATCTTTCCTTTTCCCTCATCGCCCCACTGGCTGCCAACAACTGTAACTGCTGTCATTATCTTCACCTCATTAAAAATCTACAAATATCACCTGAATAGTCTAGCAATATTAACGTTTTTAGTCAAATTTAAATGCGAATTATCAGGGGTATATATTTTTAAATAGTTCGTTTTTATATTGACATTAATCAACAATTTGTTTATAGTTACTTCGTCCAAAACAAGAAATTAAAATTAGGAGTTAATTTATAGATGAGTAACTATTTTAGTATGGAAGCCTTCGATTATGATGACATTCAACTTGTTCCAAGCAAGGGCATCATCAAAAGCCGCCACGATGCTGATACCAGTGTCGTCTTTGGAACACGAACATTCAAAATACCCGTTGTTCCCGCTAACATGGAAAGCGTCATTAACGAGGACTTGGCAATTTGGCTTGCCCAGCACGGTTACTACTATGTAATGCACCGTTTTCAACCTGAAAAGCGGCTCGATTTCATCAAAATGATGCATGAAAAAGGCCTTT
>CALYQE010000072.1 GCA_945281075.1 uncultured Lactobacillus sp.
GGACAATGGAAGGTGCCATCAGGGTAGCTCAGCTTTGCAATGAATTTAATCTTAATTGGGGAGTTCATTCAAACAATCACTTTGATATATCGCTTGCGATGGTAGCAAATACTGCCGCAGCAGCCCCAGGCAAAATTTTTGATGTTGATACACATTGGATTTGGCAAGATGGTCAGAATTTGACCAAAAATCCTTATCAAATTAAAAATGGGCAATTAACTGTGCCGAAAACTAATGAAGGTTTGGGCGTTGAGATTGATCTTGATGCTGTTAAAAAGGCACATAAATTATACGTTGACAATAATTGTGGTGCCCGCGACGATGCTAAAGGAATGCAGTATTATATTCCTGGCTGGCAATTTGATCCAAAGAAGCCGTCAATGGTTCGTTAAATTAAATCTAAAATTGCGCAGACAATGGCTATCTTCATCAAAAAACTGCTAAAAAATTAAAAAAAGGTTATAATTAAAAGTGACTTTTATGACTGGCTCAAAAAAGATCGGTGGCGTCAGTTTCGTTGTGGGGATGAAACAGATGCTTAGTCTTGATGAGTGGAGACATAATGATAATAAAAACGGAAAATTTAACCAAACACTATCAAAAAGTGACTTCTAGTGGACTGCTACACAAAAAGACCAAAACGGTTCAGGCGGTTCAAAACGTTTCATTGCAAGTCGAGCAGGGGCAGCGAGTTGGCCTCGTCGGTCTTAACGGTTCGGGTAAGTCAACTTTAATTAAACTGATTTTAGGCATTTTGCAGCCGAGCAGCGGCAATGTGGCCACATTTGGGGTAGAGCCAATCACTCACCGTCAGCAAAACGCCCGTAAAATTGGCGTTGTTTTTGGCCAAAGAAGTCAGCTGCGCTGGGATTTGCCGGCAATGGACACCTTTAAATTAAATAGGGAAATTTATCAAGTTGCGCAGAGCGATTTTCAAGCGCGCTTGGCTAAATTGACCCGAATGCTGGCAGCAGAAGATTTTTTGACGCAGCCAGTGCGCACGCTCAGCCTTGGTCAACGGATGAAAGCCGAGTTTATAGCTGCACTGCTTCATGATCCCGAATTGCTGATTCTTGATGAGCCAACAATTGGGCTCGATACTCTTAGTAAAAACAGCATTGTGCAGTTTTTAAAGTCCTTAACCTCTAAAACAATTATTTTCACTTCACATGATCTTGATGAGGTTGAACAGGTTTGTTCACGGATCATGATCATGAACCAGGGCCACTTAGTCCTAGATCAAAATAGCAGCGAGCTAGTTAAATTTGCAGTGCCATCAACGATTACTTTTACCAGCAAGCAAGTAAGTTATGATGAACTAAAAAGCAGCTGGCCGAATGTCCGTCAACTAGTAAACGGTGATTTTGAAATTGCCAAGATCAAGCCCGAACAGGTCAAAGATATTTTAAGCAAGTTAACAGCAACGGTTCCAATTGAAAACATAACCGTTAAAAACAATCGGCTCGAATACTTGCTTGCACATATTTCAGGGGGTAAGGCCCATGAAATATAGATTGACTTTAACGAAAATGGGTCTAAAAAAAGGCCTTGCATCAAAGTATGCCTTAATCTTTTGGCTCTTTTCGGCGTTAATTTCGTTTGCCGTGCAGTACTTTTTATGGCAGGCTGTTCTGGTTGGGCGGCCGCTGGCAGAATTTCGGCAAACAATTAGCTACTTAGTATTAATGCAGCTGCTCACGACTGTGTTTCCTAAGGTAAGTTATGACCTCAATGACAAAGTTCGCACCGGCGACATTGCACTCGATTTGCTCAAGCCTTTTTCAGTTGAGGAGCAGCTGTTTTGGGAAGGCGTTGGTTATGCAGTGGCGAAGTTTGCGCTTATCGGAATTGTTGAGTTCATAATTTATTTATGGCTACTCAATTTCCAGGTCTCGCTGCTCACAATTTTGTTTATTATTGTGACCGCTGCGCTCGCCTATGTGCTTTATTTTGAATTAGAGCTGATCTTAGGGACCTTTTCCTTTTATACTTACAGCATTTGGGGCATTTCAACTTTTAAAGAAGCAGTGTTGCTAATTCTTGCCGGCAACATCTTTCCTGCGAATTTTTATCCCGTCGTGCTCAAAGCGATTGCTTCATATTTGCCCTTTGAATATTCATTTGGTGCCGTGGGCCTGCTGGCGCAAGCGCCAACCTGGCAGCTTTTTGGCCAAGTTATTACGATCCAGCTGTTATACATCCTCTTATTTTATTATTTATCCCGCTTGCTACTTAAGCATTCAATCACGGTAACGGTTATTCAGGGGGGATAAAAATGAGATATTTAAAGTTACTGCTTACATATATGAAGGTTAATTTAAAATCGCTAGCAATTTATGACCTTGATTTTTACTTTGCGATTGCCGGGATGATTATTCAGAATGTGCTTAATATTTTGGCACTACGGTTTATTTTCAATATTGTGCCGCAGATTAAGGGCTACAGCTTCGAGCAATTGCTGCTGACTTATGCTCTGGCAAGCTTGTCGTTTGCTATTTTTAAGTGCTTTTTTATTAATGCGCTCAACATCTCTGATTATCTTCATCAGGGCACATTTGACGCAATTTTAGTTAAACCGGTAAATCCATTGTTCCAGTTGGTCAATGCACGTGTGGACGAAGACTCTTGGGGTGACTTATTGGTTGCACTGATTCTATTGATAATTGTTGATATTCAGTTGCAGCAGCCTTGGTATATCACTTTAATGTTTATGTTTATTGCACTGTTTACTTCACTGATTTTTCTGGGCTTAGCGATTCTTGGCAACGTCGTCTCACTATTATCTAACGGAATCGCTGATTTAGCGGAAACCACCTTTGACTTTTTTGAAATGAGCAAGTACCCGTTAGCGATTTACGCACAAGCGCTCAAAATAGTGCTGACCTTTGTTCTGCCACTAGGATGGGTGGCTTCAATTCCGCAGGAAAAAATTGCCCAAAAACACGAATGGTTTTGGCTGGCAATTATTCCGGCCGTCTGTGTGCTGTTTTTCCTGCTGGTTTATCAGGTCTGGCGGCTCTTTCTAGCAAAATATCAGAGTACCGGTAGCTAATTGGGTAAGCAAAAAACCTTTGACTGATTCAGTCAAAGGCTTTTTTTAACGCGTGAAATCTTGATCTGCTGGTGTTAATGGACCAACAACGCGGTGCGGAGTGTATGGTTCTTCAAGGTAGCGCAAATCGGCTTCCGCTAATTCTAGGTCTACTGCAGCAACAGAAGATTGCAGATGATTTGGTTTAGTCGCGCCAATGATTGGTGCTGCGACCTGCGGCTGATGAAGCAGCCAGGCCAAAGCGATTTGTGCTTGTGGCACGTTGTATTTAGCTGCGACTTCGCCAACGCGTTTGATAATCGGCATGTCTTTTTCTTTATCCGCATCATACTTTTCTTGTGCGGGCTTATCAGTCTTGTAGCGTAAAGTATCGCCGCTCCACTGCCTAGTCAAGCGTCCAGAAGCAAGCGGACTGTATGGAGTCAGCGCAATGTCTTGGTCTTGGCAATACGGGATCAATTCGCGTTCATCTTCGCGGTACAAAAGATTATAGTGATTTTGCATGGAAACAAATTTAGTCCAGTTATGCTTTTCAGCGATGTTTTGCGCTTGCTCAAATTGCCAAGCAAACATGGCGGAGGCACCAAGATAGCGGACTTTTCCAGCTTTAACAAGATCGTGTAAAGCTTCCATTGTCTCTTCAATTGGTGTTTGATAGTCCCAGCGGTGGATAATGTAGAGATCAATATAGTCCATGCCTAAGCGCGTTAAGCTTTGATCAATTTGGGTCATGATCGCTTTTCGCGACAGACCGTGCTGATTCGGTTCATCAGTAGGTGTGTAGAAAACCTTGGTCGCAACAACCACCTGATCACGCGGAGCCAGCTTTTTTAGAGCAGCACCGAGATATTGTTCACTGTCACCGTGTGAATAAATATTAGCGGTATCAAAAAAGTTGATGCCTAAATCTAACGCCTTAGCAACTACTTCTTCGCTTTTTTGGGCGTTAATTGCCCAGGGAAACATTCCTGACTCTGGCCGGCCAAAGCCCATTGTCCCTAAACAAATGCGTGACACGTCTAAACCGGTGTGCCCTAATTTAGTATATTTCATCTCAGTATGCTCCTTTTCTACCTAAATTTAGCTGGACGGCGGCTTGATGAATTGCCTGCACGCTGTTGATAACAAAAGGAAAACCAACATATGGCAAAAGCTGGATTACTGACCAGATTAATTCACTTTCAGTATTACCGGCTTTCAAGCTGCCGCGCGCGTGCGCTTTAATTTGAAAGTCGACATTGAGTGTGATCAAAGCTAATAATTCATAGCGTTCCCGGTCACGAACAGTTAATGCTTCGCGTTTATAAAAGTCATTAAAAAAGTGCTCGGTTAAAGCATGCGGAATAAAGGTACCGGCTTCGTCTGGCAAGTCTTTTAGCAAATTCTTGATCTCTGTTCCGTAAAGTTGACTTTGAACTTGCGCACCAAAATCACGCTCAGGGTTGTTAGCCGTTTGGGGCCAACTAATTTGCCTTTTGGTAAAGACTGCTTGAATTTGCGTTAACGCCTGTTCAACTTTTAAAAGACCAATTACGGGCACGAGCTGAAAGACAACTTCTAAAATGACTTCCGGTTGAACCTGCTGCTTTAGTGCCTGTTCAACTTGCTCTGCGACCTTGGAGATAGCACCTTGAGTGATACCAGCAATTAACGGGATCAAAGCACGGTCTTTTTGCAAATGAGCAGAACAGTGATCATCAACGTCTTTAACATATGGGTTAACTAATTTTTTGAATTCTTCGATGACTGTTTCGTTCACGTTTAATTCTCCTTGTCATATCTAAATTCTAGCTGTAAAGCCGCTAGATGTATAATGCTTATTAATCATGGACAACAATGCTTTTTTAGTATAGCGAAAGAAATAAAAAGCATGGCATAATTACCTCAAATCAGATATTTACTAAATTAGGTAAAGGTAATAAAAATGCTGCTAATCAAAAAAATTGAACAAACCGCAGTCACGAACAGGGGAGCAAAGCGGGAAATTGCCAACTATATCTTGCAAAATAACAGTGCGCTAGCCACCAAAACGGTTGATGAAATTGCAAGCAAAACTTTTACTTCCAAGGCCAGTGTTGTGCGCTTTGCCAAAGGCATGGGTTTTCAGGGCTGGCGCGAATTCAACCTGGCCTTTAACCAGGAGCAACAATACTTAAGCTTTCATAAGGACGATGTTAACGCCAATTACCCTTTTAAAAAAGATGATTCTTTGTCGACAGTAATTGCCAATATTAACCGCCTAGAAGTGCAGACATTAGAGATCACGCGCTACTTGCTTAAGCCGGCTGATTTGCTGAAAGCGGCCAAGCTGATTGCCAGTGCGCAGCTGACAGCCCTGTATGCGGAAAGTCCCAATAATTACCTTGCCGAGCTTTTTAAGCGCAAACTTTTGAGTATTGGCAAAAAAAGCAATGTTTTTCGCGACGACGAAGTTGGACTGGAGACAGGGACTTTGACTCAGGAAGATTGCGCAATCATCATTTCATATTCCGGCACGGAAAAAAGCAGGGCAGTAAGACATATTAAGCTCCTGTTAGCTAATAAGGTACCAGTAATTGCACTGACGAGCAATACGGCTAATTTTCTCAATGATCATGCTGACATTAGTTTATTAATGGCATCAGAGGAAAATCTCTATACCAAAATTGCTGCTTTTCAAACGGAAACATCCGTTGAATTTTTGCTGAACCTTGTTTTTGCCTTGGTATTTCAGCTTGATTTTGACAATAACCAGTATTACCACTTAGACAGTGCACACTATTTAGAATTTAATCGTCAAAATGACAGTTTGCAGCACTAGCTTGTTTCGCTTTGTTTCGGTAATGATCAGCCAAATGTAGTTTTTAGTGAAACTTTGAACCATCTTGGCAGATTTGATTGTAAGCGCTTATTGTGATTGCTATTCTGATCGCAGAATTAGAAAAAAGGAGCATGAAGCAATGAGTGCAAAAGAAAAACAGCTTGCCCAAAAAATTATTGAATTAATTGGGGGTAAGGAAAATATCAATGATGCTTGGCATTGTCAAACCAGGTTAAGATTTAAGCTGGTTGATGAAGCTAAGGCGCAGACAGAGGCAATTAAACAGCTGGATGGGGTAATCAATGTTTTATCTAAAGGTGGAGTCTATCAGGTAGTGATTGGTCCGAACGTTGCCGATGTGTTTGGTGAGTTGGAACCGTTACTTGATTTAAAGCAAGAAAGTAAGCAAACTGCCCAAACCAACCTTGGTGCTAAAATAATCGACTTCGTTTCGGGCGTTTTCCAACCAATTATTCCGGCCCTATCAGGAGCCGGCATGGTAAAAGCCGTGTTAGCGTTACTGGTTGTCTTTAAGGCGGTTAATGTTGAATCACAGACTTATGTTTTGATTAACATGCTTGGCGATACGATCTTTTACTTCTTGCCAGTCTTTTTGGCTTTTACGGAAGCGCGCAAGCTAAAGTGCAATCAGATTATTGCTGCTGCAATTGCCACGGTCTTGGTTAATCCAACTTGGCTGTCTTATGTGACCGCCGGCAAGCCGGTCAGTCTGTTCAATGTTGTTCCGTTTCATTTGGTCAACTATGCCTACTCAGTTATTCCGATTATTTTGATTGTGTTTGTTCAAAGCTACGTTGAACACTTTTTAAACAAAATCATTCCTAAGGCCGTTGAGCTAGTTTTCGTGCCAATGTTCACCTTACTAATTATGGGTGTATTAGCTTTGGCGGTTTTAGGACCAATCGGTGATGTTTTAGGTGGTTACTTATCCAAATTCTTTACTTATTTAAGCGTCAATGCTAGTTGGGCACCGGCTTTGCTTGTTGGCGGCTTGCTACCAATTATGGTTATGTTTGGCCTGCACAACGGCGTTGCACCTTTGGGCGTGATGCAGATGGCCACCAAGGGCTATGACAGCATTTTCGGCCCTGGCTGCGTTGTTTCCAACATGTGCTCCGCTACCGCTGCTTTAGTGGTCGCCTTGAGAACGCACGATCAAAAGACGAAAGAAGTCGGCTTTTCCAGCTCAATTACTGCTTATATGGGAATTACGGAACCGGCACTTTATGGCGTTAACCTGCCGAAACGTTATCCACTCGTTGCAGCAATGATTGGTGGAGCCTGTGGTGGACTTTATGCCGGCCTAACTCATACTCACCGCTTTGCGACCGGGTCATCCGGTCTGCCCGCAGTTTTGCTTTATATTGGTGATAACACGCTGACCTACTTAGTTAATATTTTGATTGCGATGGCTATTGGTGTTGTCATTACGGCAGTCTTAACTTATCTTTTAAGCTTAAAATACGAAGGCAAAGCAGCTCCAACCGAGTCGACTGCCAATTCTTCCGAAGTAAACAATATTAAAATTGCTTCACCGGTTAAAGGCGAGTTGTTACCGCTGAGTGAAAGCCAAGACGATGCTTTTGCCTCTGAAGCCATGGGACAAGGGTTTGTGGTTTTGCCTAGTGAAGGCAAGGTTTATGCCCCAGTTAGCGGCAAAGTCGCGTCACTGTTTAAGACCAAGCATGCAATTGGTATCCAAGGCGATGATGGGGTTGAAATTTTGATTCACGTTGGAATTGATACCGTTGATTTAAACGGAAAATATTTTACCGCCCACGTTAAACAGGGTGAGCACATCGAAAAAGGGCAGCTGTTGCTTGAATTTGATCCGGCAGACATTAAAGCCAGTGGCTACAATGATGAGGTGATGGTGATTATCACTAATACGAATTCATATCAAAAGGTACAATTGTTAGCTACGAAAAAAGCAGCTGATCTTCAGCAACCAGTTCTGCAATTAACGGTATAGGAGGTAAATGATGACCGTTTTTCCAAAAAACTTTTTGTGGGGAGGAGCCACCGCTGCCAATCAAATTGAGGGGGGCTATCAAGAAGATGGCCGCGGGCTGGCGCTTAGCGACATCATGACCGCCGGTTCTTTGAAAAAATCGCGCATGATCACGTATCGTGATCAAAACGGACAACCCGGTGCAGTCAAGGCTTTATCCGGAAGAAATAATCTTCCTTTACACGCTCAAGGCGCGGTACTGCCGGGATACTATTATCCAAATCAGATTGCGGTTGATTTTTATCATCATTACCGCGAAGACATTAAGATGCTGGCAGAAATGGGTTTTAAAACCTACCGGATGTCGATTTCATGGTCGCGAATTTTTCCACGTGGCGACGAAGAAGAGCCAAACCAAAAAGGCCTGGACTTTTATCACCGCATTTTTGCCGAACTGCGTAAGTATCAAATAGAACCGCTAGTAACAATTTCACACTACGACGATCCGCTTGTGATCTCGCAAAAATACCATGACTGGCAGGAGCGGGGGATGATTGACCGCTACGTTCATTATGCGGAAACTTTGTTTAGGGAATATCAGAGACAAGTAAAATATTGGCTGACCTTTAATGAGATTAATGCACCGCTGTTAATGCTGAGTTTTGATCAAACTGCTGCTGATTGTGACTATCAAAAGGCCTATCAAAAACTGCACTATCAGATGGTGGCTAGCTCAAGGGCAGTCAAAATCGCGCATGAAATCGATCCCGAGAATGTTGTGGGCACGATGATTTGTGGCGTAACCAATTATCCGGGTACGCCTGATCCCGCTGATATCATGCTTGCCCGCCATACTTGGGAAAAGCTGATCTATTATGCTTCGGACGTACAAGTCAAAGGAACATATCCGCCTTTTGCCAAGCGCTTGTGGCAGGAGCATCATGTTCATTTAAAAATGACGCAGCAGGACCAGCAGGATCTGCTAGCTGGGAAAGTGGATTTATATACTTTTTCTTATTATCACTCCAGCATTGCGACCACACATCAAGTTAAAGACGAGGTCAAAGGCAACTTTGCCGCAGGTGCGCGCAATCCGTATTTGAAATATTCCCAATGGGGCTGGGCAACCGATGCAACCGGGCTGCAGTATTTTTTGGAAACCATTTACGACCGCTATCGGTTTCCCATGATGGTCGTTGAAAATGGTTTAGGTGCAACAGATCAAGTCGAAGACGGTCAAGTTCATGATCCTGAGCGAATTGACTATTATCGTGAACACATTAAGGCGATGGCCAGGGCGATTGCCAATGGGGTTGATCTGCTTGGTTACACTACCTGGGCCTGCATTGACAGTATTTCCGCGGGAACGGGGCAAATTTCCAAGCGCTATGGCTTGATTTACGTTGATCGTGACGACGAAGGTAAAGGCAGTTTGAAGCGGCTGCGGAAAGATTCGTTTTACTGGTATCAAAAAGTAATTGCCACCAATGGTGCTGAGCTTTCATAAGGCCTAAAAAAGCCCGTTTAATCGATTGATTAAGCGGGTTTTTGCGTGCAGTTAATCTTTGGCAATGGAGGCCTTTAGCATTTTTAAAAATAACTCAGCGACGGGGGATAAGCTGATCTCGTGTTTCCAAACAACTTTGATGGCTTGCTGTACTTGAGGAGCTAGGGGCCTGAACACAACGCCGGAGCTAGGCGTCGTGTTGACGAGCTTATCTAGTGTGAGCATTAGGGCGGCACCATTTTTAACCATTAAAGTGCCGTTAAAGTTTAAATTATAAGTCCCGATAAAATTAACGCTGTTATTATAGTTGCCCAGCCAATTTTGAAAAATCTGAAAATTGACGGCTTGCTGTGAATTGAGCACGGAACGACCAACCAGATCTTGCGGCGTGATCACTTTCTTGCTGGCCAGCGGGTCAGTGCGATTCATTAATACGCCCCAAGTGTCTTTTTCAGGCAAAGTTAAAGAGGCGTAATTT
>CALYQE010000073.1 GCA_945281075.1 uncultured Lactobacillus sp.
CGTTATGGTGTAATGGAATTCCAGAGATAAAGCAATTTGTTACACCTAAAAAAACAGTCGCAACGCAAACTAACTTTGAGCTTAGTTATTTATGGGATGAAGTTATTAGGACAATTAGTTCATTTGACCCGATTAGTCTCAAAAAAGTAACCCGAATAGCGATTGCAAGTTTTGGAGAATCTGGAATTCTACTAAATGAAAAAAATAATCCAGTTGGTCAATGTATTTCCTGGTTTGATGATCGTGCTCAAATAATTGTTGATCAAATAACTGAAGAGAAAAAAAGTCGAATTTACCAGCTAACGGGATTACCGGTTAATGCACACTATTCAGCGCTTAAAATCGCCTGGTTATTGAAATATGATAAGACGATTACCATGCCTTTGGCAAAGTACAAATGGTTATGTGTCCCTGATTATTTGGTTTATCGATTTACTGGTAATCTTGCAACGGAATATACTATTGCAAGTAGAACACTTTGTCTTGATATAAAAACAGGTAAGTGGTCAAAAGAAGTTCAACAGCTTTTAGGTATAAGCAATATTTCTTTTCCAGAAATTTATTCAGCTGGCTGTAATTTAGGCCACATTCAGGGAAAACTTGGTAAATTATTTGCCCAAGAATGTCAGGTGATAATTGCTGGTCATGATCATATGTGTGGTGCAGCTGGTGTTGGACTAGATGAAACAGAACTTCTTGATTCAACCGGGACGACTGAGGCAATGATGACAATTGTAGAGCATTTTGATATTTCATCTGAAGCACAAAAAAATGCACTGGCCAACGGTATTTATGTAGATGATCAACATTATACCAGATTTACTGCGATGCCAGCTGCAGGTTCAACAATTGCTTGGTTGATGAAACTTTGTCGAATAAATGAAAACAAATTAATAGAGTTAATGAATGAAGCTCAGAAAGGATATGATGATTATTCATTGTTTAACTCTAGAGTTCTAGTAATGCCACATTTTAACGGCAGTGGTGCACCAAATAAAATGTCTAGTAGTAAAGGGATCATATATGGCTTAACAAGCCAGACTACAGTGGTCGAATTAATTTTTGGTCTATTTTTAGGATTAACTTGTGAGTTTAAAATTGCGTATACTACTTTATTTAATTCAGAAAGATATCATCTAATTAAAGTAATTGGTCCTGCTGCCAAAGATCCCCTTTGGCTTGAACTTAAGGCGGATATATTACAAGCAAATGTCATCAGTATAGATACTGAACAGGCAGTTTCCGAGGGAGCCTATACTATTGCAACAGGGCGTCATTTGAAGAAAAAAGTAAGAAAATATGTACCAACTGTTGATGTTCATAAAAAAAGGTATTTAAAACAAATGTTAGAAACCTACAAAGTAATTTATCAAAATAAAATAAGCAAAAATTTATAATATATAAATAGCTAGCAAATTGTTTGAAAAGATTTGCTAGCTATTTTTGTTATGAATAATAATCTGTTCCCCAAATTTAGTTAAATTAAAACTTAGCTGCAATTACTAAAGGTTGAAATTCTTGCGGTTTTACTTTATTTACTAGTAGATTTAATAAAATTTCTGCTGCACTTGCTCCCATTAAATAAGGATTTTGGGAAATTAACTTTGATTGGGGCAGAATTAACTGCGCTAGCTTGGTATCTGCAAACCCAGTAACAAAAACATTTTCATTATCGAGATATCCATCAGCCATTAACATTGGAATAAATTCCAATAGCCATCTTTCTTTAAAGCAAAAAATTAATGTCTTTTTTCCTTTTTCTTTTTGCTTTTGTAAGAAAGCCTCGATTTTCTGTTTAATAGCTGAATAGTTGTAAGTTTCTTCATCAATCTGAATTAAATGTATTTGTTCTGGCTTTGCCACAAAACAAATCCCACTATAACGATCGCGTCGAGTTGATGCAATTTTAACTTCTGAGGATAAAATTAAAAAATCGTCACATCCTTTATTTAAAAAATATTTTGTAGCATTTTTTGAAACTTCAATATTATTAGAAATAACTTGGGGCCAATGTAAACTAGCCAACCTTCTGTCAAGAATTACCGTGGGAATATCGTGAACAAATTCAGACTTGATATTTCTAAAGTTACTGCCGAAAGGCTGAAAAAGTAAACCATCAAAAAAACTGCTACTAACAGTTTTAATCAGTTCTTTTTCTCGATTTTGGTCCGCATTAGTGTCTAATAAAAAAGCTTCATAGCCTTTTAGTCTTAAAATATTTGAGGCACCCTTAAATAACTCAGTTGAAAAGTAATCATCAATATTGGAAACGACTACTGCAATTGTTTTACTTTGATTAGTAGCCATTTGTCTGGCAGCTATGTCAGGAATATAATTTAACGTTTTTATTGCTTTTTCGATTGCTTGAGCTTTTTCTTTAGATAGCCTACCTGTAGCTTTGTTGTTCAAGTATCTTGATACCGATGCAACGGAAACGTTGGCTAATTCAGCTACATTACGGATAGTTGCTTTTTCATGACTTTTTTTTCTTTTCATTTAAATTTCCTCAAATAATAGTATATCATTTTGTTCTGCATAAAATGATTTTACATTTGTAATACTAAGTTCGTTTAAAAAAGCGCTTGCAAATCTTAGATTAAAGATTTATATTAGTTAGGTAACCGGTTACCTAATAAAAATGGCGAAATTTTAAAAATTAATTGTTTAGAAAGCGTACAAAAGTTATGAATACTACAATAATAGCTATTTTACTATTAGTAACTTTTGCTTTGTTTATT
Source organism: uncultured Lactobacillus sp. (assembly GCA_945281075.1). Taxonomy (GTDB): domain Bacteria; phylum Bacillota; class Bacilli; order Lactobacillales; family Lactobacillaceae; genus Lactobacillus. The sequence goes on from CALYQE010000073.1 coordinate 2,739, forward strand.
TTGTATATCTTAAAGGGCGGGAATCTAATGATTGGGTTCTTTACGATGGCAATTTTATGGTGCGTCATCGGCTTAATTCCATTTAATGAAGCAATAAGCAAGGTATTTGCACAACCAGCGTTAAGTTATGGGCCAACAATAATATATATTGTTTTTGGCTCATGGTTTGGCAGAATTTTGGTCGATAGTGGCATTGCTCCTGCAATTTCAGATGCGACTAAATTAATTGGTAAAAAGAAACCGGTATTAGCTACGATTTTGGTAATTTTGGTAACTGCATTTATTTTTATTAGTGCCTACGGAGTGGGTTCTGTCATTGCAATTGGAGTAATTCTTTTACCAATTATGTTGTCACTTGGATTGCCGCGTGATTTAGCATTGACAATTTTTTCAATGGCAATTGGAGCACCAATGTATATTAATGTTGTTCTCTATAACCAAATGAAAGCTTTTGCACCAAAAGCAACTTATGATAGTAAATACATTACATTTGGTATTTGTGCTGCATCTGTTCAGTTATTCGCAATTATTGTCTTTTTACTGATTAATCGCAAAAAAATAGATGAGACTAATGCAGATAAAAATTTAAAGCTAATTGGTGCTGAAAGTGCCAATCATCAAACGGTCACAGTTCCTAAACTTGCTTACATTGTTCCAATTATTCCAGTTGCTCTAAATATGTTATTTAAATGGGATGCAGTTCCAGCTCTAACATTAGCTAGTATAATTGCAATCTTGTTAACGGGTCAATTTAAAAATTATCAAAAAGGCCTTAAGTTTCTGAACGATTCCATTGCACATGCAATTACAGATATTGCTGGTTTAATTATGTTTTTGATGGCATTAGAATGTTTTACTGGCGCAGCAACATTAAATGCTGCCAAATTTAAACCAATTTTAGCTACAATGCTACCCCATCAGCATTTAGTTTTATGTTTAGCTCTAGGTATTTTGGCTCCACTTGCCTTATTTAGAGGGCCTTTGCATGTTTGGGGTGCTGGTGCTGCTACGGCTGCTGTGCTATATGGTACAGGACTCTTTAGTGATAACTTTTTACTGCCATTATTATATGTTCCAACTTTGATGGCAGTATCAGTTGATATTACTCAATCTTGGAACGTTTGGGGACTTGACTATATGAAAGTTAAGTCGAAAGACTTTCTTAAGTATGGTGTACCTGTAATGTGGATTGTCTCAATCATTAATGAAGTTCTTGTTTATTACTTTTTTGGTTGAAAAAGAAGAAAGGAAAACATTATGTCTGAAGTAATTACAATTGGTGAACCGCTGGTTACTTTTTGTTCAAAAGAAGCAGATGTTTCGTTAACTGATGCATTGGAGTTTCACAAGATTATGGGAGGAGCCGAGTTAAATGTAGCAATTGGAGTTAAACGTTTAGGGCACTCTGTCGAATATATAACAAGAGTAGGCCAAGATCCTATGGGTAAATTTGTTCAAAAGACTATTGCTGCGCATCATGTAGGAACAAAATATGTAAGTTATGATAATTTTTATTATACAGGTCATCAGATGAAACAATTGGTAACAAAAGGTGATCCAATGGTAGTCAATTATCGGCGTGATTCTGCTGCTTGTCATCTTGAGGCTAATCAGCTAGATAAAATTGATCTTAGTGATGTCAAAATAGCACATATGTCAGGAATTTTTCCTGCAATTTCATCTACTGCTGAACATACTTTTCGTGTCTTTTACCAAAAGCTGATTGAGGCGGGTAAGTTTATTACTTTTGACCCCAATCTTCGTCCATCTTTATGGAAGAGTAAAGAATATATGATTAAAACAGTCAATGAATTGGCAGGAATGGCTGATATTGTTTTACCCGGAATTGAAGAGGGAAAAGTTTTGGTTGGATCTGACGATCCTGAAAAGATTGCTGACTTTTATCTTAACGGCAAACGAACTCGTGTAGTCATGGTCAAGTTAGGAGCCCATGGCGTTTTTGTTAAGACTAGCTCGCACAATAAATATATTGTCCCAGGTTTTAAGGCAGAAAAAGTAGTTGATACAGTTGGGGCCGGAGATGGTTTTGCATTGGGGTTAATCACAGCTTTACTTGAAAAAAAGAGTCTCAAAGAAGCAGCAATTCGGGGAAATGCAGTTGGTTGCTTGCAAGTTCAAACATTAGGTGATAATGATGGTTATCCTGTTCCAGCTGAATTAAAACAATTTTACGAAGATCAGGGGACTTCTGAAAATGAAACTACAAATTGCCATTGATCGTGTAAAGTTGGAAGATGCAATAAGACTAGCCCAGAAATTGGATGGCATTGCAGATATCATCGAATTAGGAACCTCAATAATAAAAGATTATGGCTTTTGCACTATTAAAAGAGCAGAAATTGGGTTAAAAAAAAGCTTATTACTAATGGATAGCAAGACAAACGATGAGGGAACCTATGAGTTCAGTCAAGGATTTAAAGCTGGAGCCGATATTTTAACCGTGATGGGATCAGCGGATAAAGCAACACTTGATTTAGCTTATGAAGTTGCAGAACAAAAAAAGAAAAAAATGTTAATCGATTTGATGGGTCTTGAGCCAAGAATAATTCGAAAAATAGCAGTCTATCCAAATGCTATTTATAATCTGCATAAATCATATGATAATAAAAAAAGTATGCCAATTACAAATGAAATCGCTAATTTTAAAAGCGAATATCCTAATATCAAAAATATTGCAGTTGCAGGCGGGATAAATTTGAAGCAAGTTAAACAAATTGCTAAGCAAAAAAAGGCTTCAATTGTAATTGTTGGTAGCAAAATTGTTAAAACATGCAATCCGGTTAACTCAGCTATTCAATTTAAGGAGGCAATAATGCAATGAATACGAAGACAAATAATCTAATAGATGATGTTTTACAAGAAATTAATGAAGTTGTGCATCAAGTGGATCAAAAACAAATTGATCAAGTTGCTGATATTATTACAAAAGATAAAAGAATATTTGTTTTGGGTTCAGGTAGGTCTGGGTTTATGGCTAAAAGTTTTGCCATGAGACTTATGCATCTTGGTTATCAAGTGTATGTGATAGGTGAAACAATTACTCCATCAATTGAAAATGGTGATGTTCTGGTATCAGTTTCTGGTTCAGGCAAAACAGATAGTGTTGTAAAACTAACACAAAAGGCACAAAATTTAGGAGTGAAAATTATTGCAGTGACAAGTAATAAAAAATCGCCTTTAGCTAAAGCTGCTAATCAAGTAGTGGTTGTTCCTGGAGCTACTAAAAATGGTGACGGTATAAAATCAATTCAGTTGTTAAGTACTTTGTTTGATCAAAGCGTCCATATTATACTTGATATTTTATGTTTGAAATTAAGCAAACGTGAGAAGGTTACTAATATTGATGCAAAGGCTAAACATAATAATATGGAATAATTAAGAGGAAAAATCATGTTATTGAAGTTTGAATTAATTAAGAAAATTCACCAAGCTGGAATAGTAGCGGTAATTAGAGGGAAAAGTGAAGAAGATTCATATAAAACTGCCCAAGCTTGTGTACAAGGTCAAATTACTGCAATTGAGTTGGCATTTACTTCACCTAATGCAGATATAACTATTAGTAGATTAAGAAAAAAATACCGTACAAGTCCTGACGTCATTATAGGTGCGGGAACGGTTTTAGATCCAACTACTGCTAGACTAGCAATTGTTGCAGGAGCAGAATTTATTGTAAGTCCTTCTTTTAATAAAAAAACGGCTAAACTCTGCAATTTATATGAAATTCCATATATTCCAGGCTGTTTTACTCCAACTGAGGTTCAAGCAGCATTGACTTATGGTGCTGATGTAATTAAAGTATTTCCAAGTTCTGTGGCTGGAGAGTCAGTTATTAATGAAATTCATGGGCCATTTCCTAATGTTAATATAATGCCAACAGGTGGCGTTTCACTGGTAAATTTGACCAAATGGCTTAAGCAAGGTGCGTTTGTTGTTGGCGTTGGTGGAAGTATGGTTGGTCCGGCAAAAGAAGATGATTATCAGCAAGTTACAAAAAATGCCATTAAGTTTCATAATAAATATCTTGAATTCGTGAAAAAATAGGAGAAAAATCATGACTCTAATTATTAATACCTTAGTTTATGAAAAAGAAATTCAAAGTGGGATTAGTCAATTTGATTTAGTTGATCGCATTGCGGATCTAAATGCAGATGGTATTGAGATTCGTCGTGAATACTTTAAAAATGTTAATCAAGAAATTAAAGAATTGGCACCAGCAATTAAACAAAAAGAGTTACTAGTAAATTATAGTGTCCCAGATAATATTTTTGATGAAAAAGGTAACTTTAATCAAAACTTACTAATATATTATCAAGAAGCTAAAGAACTTGGGGCGCAGAAAATAAAGTTTAGTACGGGGAACTTTTATCGATATCATGGGGATTTAAAAGAAGATTTGTCAAATTTGCCTTTAGCCGAAATTCAAACTACCGTTGAAAATGATCAAACTCCAATCGGAGGTAATCCAGATACCGTTTATGATTTTTTGACAGCAGCACGCAAAGCGGGATTTAATTCGATCTGCTGTACTTTTGATTTAGGGAACCTGGCTTTTACTGGTTTTGATCCAAATCAAGCAGCTCAAAAGTTAGCACCTTTTGTTAGTTATATTCATTTAAAAAACCCAATGTTAACAGCAGAAGGAAAAATGCAAAATACTAAATCATTAGACACGGGAATGTTTAATTGGCGTGCAGTTATTTATTATTTACCTAGTGACGCACAATGTGCTTTTGAATTTGCCATGTCAGACGATGAAGTAATAGAGCGAGAAATGAAAAAGTTTCATGAATATTTTAATAATAAAAGATAAATCTTTCTTTTTAAGTCGAATAAAGTTTAATAATTAAAAAATAGGTCAAACATTTAACTGTGTTTGGCCTAATTTTGTATTATCTTGTGGTTTCTCTGTTAATAAGTTTGGTTGGAATAAGAAATTGGCTACCCTTTTCATTTTGCTTATTAATTGCATTCATCATGCTATTAACAGCAGTTTGCGCGATCTTTTTAGTATTTTGCTGAATGGTAGTTAATTTAGGCGTGAGCACATTGGCTGCTGGAATATCATCAAAACCAATAATTTGTATTTGCTTGGGAATCTGGTAATTAAGCTCCTTTAGGTACTGAATCAAACTAATGGCAATGTTATCATCTGCTGCAAAAAAACCATCGACTTGTGGATTTTTTGCTAAAAATTTTTTTACTGCATTTTTATTTGTGAGCTTAAGTTCTTGATGCGATTTTAAAAACTTCACCTGATGATTTTTGAGTGCTTCTTTAAAGCCCGCAATTCTCGATTTGGTTGAAGAATTGATTTTTTTAACAACAATTGCTGGAAATTGACTTCCTCGATTGAAGAGATAATTGGTAGCGTCTAGCCCGCCTTGATAGTGATTAGAAGAAATAAAGACTGTATTATGGAAATTTTCCGGTTCTCGGTCGATACAAATATAAGGGATCTCTTTTAAGGAACTCTGGAATTTGAAACCATGCTGATATGACCCGGAAATAACGATAATTCCATCCACCTTTTTATTTTCAAGCATATGCAAATATGCTTGTTCTTTTTTTTCATTTTTGTCTGTATTGCAGATTATTGTGGAATAGTTTTTAGAAAAAAGTAGTTCCTCGATTTTCTGCACAAGATCAGCAAAAAATGGGTTTTTAATATCCGGTACTAAAATACCAATTGTATAAGTAACATTTGTGCGTAGACTGCGTGCACTATCATCAATCATATAACCTGTCTGATTGATAACTTCCAAAACTTTATTCTTGGTTTCTTCAGAAAAGCGTCCATTATTATTAATAACTCGTGAAACTGTTGCAGTTGAGACATTACAGAGTTTAGCAATGTCTTTGATTGAATATTGCTTCATCGTTAACTCCTTTATGCTAAATATTATAGCATTAAAAATACTATTGCATTCTATTAATAAGGTTAAACGATTGCTTTTTATATTTAATAAAACGTTTACAATCCAAAAATAAAGTGCAATAATGTCAATTAAGAACATGAGTAATTGATTACTCAAAAAAGGAGGAAAACAATGTCTTTAATCTTGAGTCCGTCAATGATGTGTGCAGACTTTGGTAATTTAGCAAGCCAAGTGAAGCAACTAAATGAAGCCGGTGTTGATATGTTTCACATGGATGTTATGGACGGAAAATATGTACCAAATTTTGCCTTAGGTCCAGAGGATTACCGAACTATTCGTAGATTGACCGACAAGCCGCTTGATGCTCATTTGATGATTGAAAACCCGCGCAATTACGTTAAATTTTTCAGCGAATTAGGTGCTGACTTAATTTACTTTTGTCCGGACGCAGAATTACAGCCTGCACGAACAATTGATGATATTCATGTCTTAGGTAAAAAGGCTGGCATTGCTGTTAATACTGGTACTTCTTTTGCAATGGTTGAAGAATTGTTGCCCAAGGTTGATTATGTGTTAGTAATGACAGTTCATCCTGGATTTGCTGGTCAGCCTTTTCAAAATTTTGTTTTGCCAAAATTAGACTGCTTTATTGAAGCAAAGCAAAAATATAATTATGTTTTGGGAATAGATGGAGCTGTTTCAAGAGCAAAAATAACGAAATTATATGCTAAAGGGGTAGATAATTTTATTCTTGGAACCTCGGCTTTGTTTGGCAAGGAAAAATCTTTTGCAGAAACAATCAATGATATTAGAAAGGAAAATGAGTAACAAGGACAAAATAGTAAGTTAGGATTTACGTTTGGGTCAGAGCAAGTTAGCTTGAAATTAAAGCCAATGATTATAGAAAGTTGAAATAAGATTAAGGTCATAGAATTTTGGTAAGTGATTTTGACGTTAGCTATTGAAAAATATAATATTACTCACTGTTTCACAAGATTAAAAATGGTGACAAAATTTGACAAACACTAGAATATAACTGTACTAAAACAGGCTTAGCAGCGATTTTATGTTGCTAAGCCTATTTTAGTTCGACTATTATTTTTCTCTGCGTTTTTTCAATTTGTCATGTAAGTACATTGAATCGGAGATAACAAAA